>CAZWCH010000006.1:9234-19286 GCA_964632925.1 uncultured Candidatus Peribacteria bacterium | reverse complement strand
CCAGACACCGGCCACGATTTCTCTCACCTCGTCTGCCGCATACGGCCGAGCATGAGCCAATGCCCATTCCTCAAGTTGCTGTTTTGAAAGTCCCATAAAGAAAGATGGTAATATGGATAATACGAATATTATAACTAATAATTGCATATTTGTCAAAATCCTCCGCGCTGCAGCGAAAGACCAATGTCTACAGCTCTCGAGACAATCATCGGCCTGGAGGTCCATGCGCAGATGAACACGCGGACGAAAATGTTCTGCGGATGCGACAACGATGCCTGGAATAAAGAACCAAATACTACGGTCTGCGAAATATGCATGGGCCATCCCGGCACGCTCCCCGTCCCCAACCGCGAGGCGGTGACAAAAGCGATGCGTACTGCCCTCGCCCTTCATTGCACGGTTGCCACAACCTGTCACTTCGACCGCAAGCACTACTTCTACCCGGACTTGCCGATGGGCTTCCAAATCTCCCAATACGACTTCCCCCTCGCCCGCAGCGGCCTTGTCGAATTCGACGTTCCATCGTCGGTTGCTTCGGTTTCCTCGTGCCGCATCCACCGTCTCCATTTAGAAAACGACGCCGGAAAGCTCACGCACACAGGCAACAAGACTCTCTGCGACTATAACCGCGCAGGAACCCCCCTCATGGAAATCGTGACGGAGCCGGACATCCGCTCCACGGCGGAAGCCGTCGCCTTCGCCCAAGAGCTCCGCCGCATCCTCATCGCCATGAACGCATCGGAAGCGGACATGTTCAAGGGCATGATGCGGTTCGATGCCAGTATTTCGCTGCGCGAGGTCGGAACGGAAAAGCTCAATCCGCGGAGCGAGATCAAAAATCTCAATTCCTTCAAGGCGCTCGAGCGCGCCCTCGCCTACGAGGCGGAGCGGCTGGAGCATTTGTGGCAGGAAACCGGCACCCCGCTCCCGGGAAACATCACCGTCGGATGGCACGATGACGAGGGGCGCACGCGCGTCCTGCGGGAGAAAGAGGAAGCCCAGGACTACCGCTACTTCCCGGAACCGGATATCCCACCACTCACGTTTGATGCCGCGGAAATCGAGCGCGTCCGCGCTACCCTCCCCACGCTACCACGCGCAAAACGGCAGGAATATGTATCATTGGGACTACAAGTCGCAGAAGCGATGCTCTTAATCGACCAACCGTACTATCGCAAAATTTTCGATGCCGTACTTGCCCTGACACACGATATAAAACGTTCGCGCAGTCTCGTACTGACACAACTTGCAGGATTTATGAAAACCGAAGAAAAAAAATACGAGAGAACCGATGCTACAAGAATGATTGAATTGCTTTCAGGACTCATAAAAAAAACGAATGACGGCGTGATCAATAAAAACCAAGAGAAGGAACTCCTCGAAAGGATGATTTCCACAGACCTAACCGTTGATCAGCTCATCGAAATGATCGGAATACAGTCGATGGCAGACGACGAACTGATCGACTACGTGCAACGTGCAATAGAAGAAAACCCCCAAATCGTTGCATCCTATAAAGCTGGAAAAACCCAAGCCCTCGGCGCCATCGTCGGCTGGGTGATGAAGGAGACGAAGGGCAAGGCAGATCCGGCTAAAGCAGATGAACTTCTCAGGAAAAACTTGACTTCTTAGTAAAAAAACATAAATGTATAACTCCATGAGTGACGATATCCCACAAATGCTGGAACGGCTGGCATCTCTGAAAAACAGAAAAGGGCCGTCAGCCTCACACCAACATTCATTATTATTGGAGGAAAGCCTGCAAAGAGCATTCGGCGATCTGCTGCGCGATCTATCTATCGACATCGACGACCTACCGCAGAGCTACGTAGATCACCCTCTCTTCCAGAAAACCCGCGACCAGGTCATCGAGGCACTACAGCAAGAAGGAGTCCTCATCGAAGAGTTACCAGCAAGCATGGTAACTCCCACACTCCAACGACGACTGAAGAACGTGGAAGAACGTCTGCGCACACTCATGAAAAAACCACCACATACTGACTCTCCGAAAAAGAAGACTCACTCACTAACAGGAATCTCTCGTACACACACGCTAGGATTACCCGATTGTCATAGCATGAGTGTACTCATCCGAGAAAACCCCTCTTTAAAGGAGAAACTACAGCAAGCCACGGAGGGTAGGAACCTGGAAACAGTCGCCAAAAACGGTGACGGGCTCTGTCTCGAGCACTTGATTCAGAAAAAGAGCATGGTGTATCGAGAATGCCACCTATTTGACAGGTGGGGAGATAAGCCCATTGCACTCAGCATTGCCATCAGGAAAGCCGGAATGGTTCCAAAATGGCTTTATGCACAAAGCAAGGCTGATCCTACTACCACCGACCTTGATCGGTGGTTTGACCTGCATCTGCGCGCCACAGCATTGGAAAACGTGAATGAAACATTGTTCGAATACTCAATGGATCCCCTGGACTCTTCTGCCTGTGACAATGCAGAAGAATTACCCGGGAATGTTCAAAGAACACCATATACTTTCATGCCATCCCACATCGGACAATCGATCCTCCGGCGCGATCCGTCGTTCCCTGATCCCACAGAATTCGGCAAAACCTGGAGTCAAGCATGGTTAGCACGTATGTACCTTTGCGATGCATTCCGACAGGCACTGTGTGACATAGACTTCAAAAAGGATCTTCAGCGTCTTATAAGTACTAATGGTATCGGATGGCTAATAAAACAGTATGAAGAAGGTGACTCTGTTGGACCCTTTAGCCCAGAAAGCACCTCTGTCCCCAGCATCGCTGCCGGATTTCGTGGGAAGTCGCGCAGGAAATGATATCCGGGAATGCTCTAACTCACGCGCTCCTTATACGCCCCCGTTTCCGTATTAATCCGGACCACATCCCCTTCGTTGATGAAGAGCGGGACATTGATCGTGAGACCGCTCGCAAGTTTGGCGGGCTTACCACCGCCGGTCGCGGTGTCGCCGCGGACACCGGGCGATGTTTCCACAACCTTCAAATCCACCGTCGGCTTCAACTTGATCCCTATGGGCTTCTCCCCAAACACCAATGCATCAATTTCACCGCCCTCCACCAGGTACTTCGCCGCTTCCCCCACCGTTTCTACGGGGAGTGGAAACTGCTCGTAATTCTGGAGATCCATGAACGTACATCCTGACCCGTCGGTGTAGAGATACTGGACACGACGGAAGCCGACGTCCGCCGGCTCGATCTTCTCGCTCCCCTGGAAATTCCGCGCGATGATCGCGCCCGTCTGGATATTCTTCAATTTACACTGCATGTTCGCCTTGCTCTGGCTTTTGCGGCCGAACTGCGAGGAGAGCACGAGGTAGGGATCACCGTCGATTTGGATCGCGGTCCCCGGCTTGAGATCGGTAATTTCGTACACACCCCTCACCCTACCCTCTCCCGCCCGTTCGGCAAGCTCAGGGCGCCCTGAGTCGAATCGAATGGGCGCGGGGAGAGGGAAAGAGATTTACAACCGCACGTCGCTCCTGTCCCCTATCCGCTGGACACGGAGATTTTGCATCGTCGAACGCACGTAGCGGGTCAGTTCACTCCCCTCAGGGAAATCCCTGTACACGCGCCGGAGGATGCGCCCCTCGTCCGGATGCCCGCGGAAATGCCGCAATT
Source organism: uncultured Candidatus Peribacteria bacterium (assembly GCA_964632925.1). Taxonomy (GTDB): domain Bacteria; phylum Patescibacteriota; class Gracilibacteria; order Peribacterales; family Peribacteraceae; genus 01-FULL-54-110. The sequence goes on along the minus strand of CAZWCH010000006.1, from coordinate 15,669 downwards.
CCGCGATCAGCTGGTTGAGGCGGCTCTTCGGCATCCGATAGGTCGCAAACACGCGCGTGTGGATCTCCGCACTGATCTTGGCGATCTCCTCATCGCTCAGTAACGCACGCTGTGAGAGCGCCGGCGCCGGAACATACGCAAGGACATCATTGAGAAGCGCCTGCTCCTCGTCGGTTCTCTCGGGATCCGCGCTCAAGAGGAGCACCGCCTGCGAAAGGAGAGACAGCGCCTCCGTGCGAACGGGGAGAGAGATGACATTCTCTCCGGGCCGGAGCGCGGCGAGATGCCGCCGCACCGCATCCAATGCGCTCCGCGCGCGGACGGGATCGTCGATGGCAAGAGTCCGCAGGAGCGCGAGGGAGTCGATGAAAAACACTTCCTCCGCGTCTCCGCGCTGCGCAGTTTCGAGCACGACCTGTTTCAATGCGTATCCCGCATCATCCGGAAGAACGGCAGTAAGGTTCGCGACGTTCTCGGTCACTTGCTCCTGCACAAGATCCTCACCACCCGGACCGCTTGCAACCACAACAAGAGCCTCTTTGTACTCCCCAAGCGCATGGGTCGCGTCTTCCCCCTCCCGCAAAAGAGCCGCCGCTTCATTGAGGCGTCCTTCCGCATAAGAAAGTTGTTTCCGCGTACGTTCGGCATCGCTAAATGTCAGGAAGACATCAACGGCCTCCGCTGCGCGCTTGACAGGGTAAAGTGGAGAGGTAGGAAGAATGCCGGCAAGCACCGCACGGCGCTCGCGTTGGAATTCCGCCACTTCCCGCCGATGCACCGCATCGCGGTCAAGGTTCTGGGACGCCCAGGACTCCGTGTATTCCCGGACCGGTATGCGACGGACATTGGGGATGTTTTTCGACCATAATTGGACGCGATCGCCCGCGTGGATAGTCATGGTGTCGTCGCCGCGATCCACCAACGCACTGCGATCCCATACGGCGACATCGGCGACCGTACGCAGATCGATGCTGACACTGCTCTCGTACATGCGGACATCGCCAAACGGCGTCGCCACGACGATGGCGCCGAACGTGCGCGGCACGAGGCTCTGCACCCAAAGCCGACCGTGGCTGAGGAGAACGGTCGGATCGCCGGCGGACTGCGGCCGGTCGAGGATATCCCGCAGGACCAGTTCCGTTTCGGGCCCCATGCGAAGGACGCCGTCGTCATGGAGAACGATCGTCGCCTCCCCATCGAGCGTACGAATGTGCGTCGGGCCGCCAAGGACCGTTTCCGCGTCCGCTCTCACCCACGCCACCCCATCCTCTTTCCGCACAAGAACCTCGCCGCGCGTCGGCAGGAGAAGCACCGTAGAATCGGCAATACCGGGCGAAGCAAAAAACAGGAGAGGACTCGACTTGATGACGAGAGCCACCACCGCGCATGCGGCGGCCCACTTCACCCACTGGAACGGAGAACGACGATGCGCGATGAATATCGTGGCCAATGACGACACGGACGCCTCGCCACCGCCGAGAGCGCGCCGGACGTCCGCAAACAGAGAAGACGCAGCAGGGGAAGGAATGCGCCGAAGCACCCTCTGCCACACGCGCGCGGCGGAACGGGAATCCGGGGATAGCGCAGGCAGCGCTGAAGAGAGGAGAGGAGAAGCGGACACGCGCGGGGCGATGCGGACCCACGCACGCTCCCCCGCCCCGGAAGGCGGAGAAGACGCGTCGCGGAGAAGATGGAGAGACTTATGCATGCGTACACGGATTAAAACGGAAAAAAGGGGCTTCTGTTACGCGGAATTGCGATATTCCGGCGGAAGGAGCGCTTCCAGGCGCCGCAGCGCCCGCAACTTCAGCACCCGCACCCCCCCCGGCGTTCTCCGGAGCACCCGCGCAACCTCGCTATGGGGCAGCTCCGCGATGAACGTGAGAATGAGCACCTCCCGGTACCGGCGGGGAAGCGCCGCAAGCGCAGCGCGTACGACACGCAGAAGCTCTTTTTGCTCTACCGTCCGCGACGGATGATTGAGAGGATCGGTGTCGGGAAGATCGTCCGGCACCTCCGCAAAACCGCGCTGGGAACGATAGACATCGATAACGGCATGGCGCGCGATCCGGAACAGCCACGCGCCAAAGGGAACTCCGCGCCGCTCCCTGTAACGATGGAGCTTCTCCCACGCCTTTACGAAGACATCGGCAACGGTGTCTTCCGCCACCTCGCGCGGGAGGCGGAAAGCCGCATAGCGGTATACCTGCACGAAGAAGTGCTGGTAGAGCTTCTCGAACGCACCGACGTCCCCCTCCTGCGCCTGGCGGACAAGCACGAGGATGTCCGCATCGGAAAATCCACCCATAGAAATCGCAGTATACCCTTCACGCATGCTCGCCGAGCGATCCGGCGATGATCCGCAGAAGTTCCTGCCGCGCCGCCTCTTTCCGTAAAATGACTTCCCGCTGGCATTCCCGAAACGCAGCAGACTCCAGCCCGCGGAGGACGGCGCGCCCTTCCATGACGACCGCGGCAATCCGTACGCGCGCGTCTTCCCCGATCACTCCGAGATCCCGCAGCGCAAATGCCGCGGCGCTGAGGAGTTCGGGGCCTTCGTACTCGTCCGCCTCGACGAAGGGGCAGCCGATATGCTCGAGACGATCCTCGTATGCGCACAATCCGCGGGAATCATCCCGCGTACAGGCACAACAGGGATCCTGCCGGAGACGGAGAAGCATCGCGCGGACACCCTCAAGCGCGGCGCGGATGGCCACGGGATCGACGGAGCGCTCGCGCCAAATGCGCCTGCTCTCCGCCATGGTCTTCTGAAGGAGGAACGCCGTCATGCCGCAATCTTGCCCTACCCCCTCCCGCATAGAAGTTGTAATTTCATACATAAAATGTTATAATAACAATAATGATGCAACACCAACAACAATACAGGGACAGTGAAGAATGGCGCGAGAGCCGCGATGCGTAATCACTCCCACTCAATAGTCGCCGGCGGCTTGCTCGTGAGGTCGTAGAACACCATATCGATGCCGACAACATGGAGGAGGCTTCGTGTGACCTCCTCGAGGAACGGAGGAGGAAGATGGAACGCCTCGGCGGTCATGGCCTCCAGAGACGTGACGGGACGGAGGACAATGGAACGCCCGCTCGGACGTGTCCCAAACGGGAGAAGCACGACGGGGAATTGCCAGATTGCCGCCGAGAGGCCATGACGATGCACCGCGTCCTGCACCATGACATCCGCTTCGCGAAGGAGATCGGCGGTCGCTCGTGTCACGCGTGTCGGCGTGCATCGCAGAGACGGGGGGGCGCTGTGCGATGTGCAGAAGAGCACGCGGTTGAATCGCGCATCGCGATTGGGAATATCCCTGGCAAGACGACGGTGCTCTTCGCACACACGGAAAGGATCATCGGAAAAGAGCGCCACGGCGTGCCGGTACGTCCTTCCATCGCCCTGTACGCCAACGGAACGCACTGGTAGCACCATATGCGGTGTCATCCTGAGCCCGTCGAAGGATGGCACCGTGTCATGGTTCGACGAGCTCACCATGACATGACCATGAACTCGTACACAAAGAATTCTCACACCCAAACCAGGACCCGGGAAAGGGTGCCGCCATACCAACTCCTGCGACAAGCCCAGCTCTTCTCCCAACCGTCTCACTTCGTCTTTGTACAGTTCCTTCAGGGGCTCGATAACACGGCCGGCGTCTATCATTGCCTGAATTGCAGGAATGCGGTTGTGGTGCATCTTGATATGATCCGCATGCATCGTCCCCCCGGTTTCGATGGTATCGGGATAGATCGTCCCCTGGCCGAGCAACCAGGTTGTAGGTTGTAGGTTGTAGGTTGTCGATATGAACTTCTCAAACACCCTCCGTTGTACTTCAATAAACATGTTACCGATGCTCTGCCGTTTTTCCTCAGGATCACAGACACCGGCAAGAGCTGCAAAGAATTCGTCCGATGCATCCTCAACATGGAGATTGTGGTACCCAAGGCCAGTGAGCGACTTTTGAACTGCGGGAACTTCCCCCGTACGCATCAACCCCGTATCAATAAAAAGACCGCGTACCCGCTCTGGACCAAGAACACGATTGAGGAGAGTGAACGCCACCGTCGAGTCCACGCCACCCGAGACAAGCATGAACACATTACGGTCACCGACCTCTTCTCGAACACGTTGTTCGATATCCACCAGGGCATCCGCAGGAAACCACGGAGAAGCATCGCAAAGATGAACGAAATTTTGGAGAATAGTCTGTCCACACTCCGTATGCGTGACTTCGGGGTGAAATTGTAGACCGAACGTCCTCCGTCGCTCATCTGCCATGATCGCCACTGTGCAATGTTCAGAAGAAGCGACACATCGAAACCCCATCGGTAGTTCCGTAACCACATCCCCATGACTCATCCAGACGACGAACTCCTCTGGACACTTTTCCAGTAATCCACACTGCTTCCAACTCTCAGCGTCTCCAGTACCCGCCATACCCACCTTACACACTGCACTCATCTTCCTCACGTTCATCCTTCCATACTCCTTCGTCACTCCTCGCTGCACCTTCCCTCCCAGAACATGCGCTATCCACTGGTGCCCGTAGCAGATCCCCAACATGGGGACGCCGAGCTCAAAGATGCCGGGATCCGCCCGTGGACTTCCGGGATCGTAAACGCTCTGCGGCCCGCCGGAGAGAATGATGCCGGCAGCACCCCGCATTTCCCCCACCGGCGTCTCCGGAGGGCAAAGAACGGAATATGCTCCGCACTCCCGCACTCGGCGCGCGAGGAGGTGCGCGTACTGCCCCCCGAAATCCAGAACCGCGATGCTGCCTGTTTTTACGGGAGTCATGCCCGATTATGACACGCACTGCGGCAGTTCATTGCCGGCGATCCGCTCCGGAGTACGGTTGTCCTTGCGAAATCACACAAATAGTGATAAAATCATGTCATGCCAAACACACCTGAGGAAAATACATACGACCCCCTAGAACCAGAGGACGATCCAGACACATACTTCATAGAACTCGGCGCAGAGGCGGCGGAAAAAGAGTCAATCAAGAGAGCTCGGCAATACTACGCACAGAGAGCAAAAGAAAAAGCAGAAGCAGAGGAAATGGAACGCAAAAAATCACCACTCCGCTACAAACCATCGGTCAAGGAATTCGACCCCGATACGAGAACATGGAAGGAGATTACCGACGATGACGGACAGTAGACAATCCAGCCGCGAGCAGAATCCACACCGTATACGCCACGGCCGAGTCCTCCCACGCATGGAGAAAGATGGAAGCCACCGATATTCCCGCAAACATGAGACCGATAGAGAATTGAGAATTACGAATAACCAATAACCAATAATCAATAACTCCCACGAGAACCATATACAGAATCAAACCGAGCACCCCGAGTTCCACCCCCACCTGCAGGTACCAATTTTCGGGAAGAAAAGGACAACGGCACACACGATCCACAGGCTGTACTTGCCGATCACCGACGAAGACACAGAGATTCAGACGATCCTTCGCCCACAAAGCATCCGCACCGCTTTCGAGAAAGACGCACGGATCGCTCGCGCGATTGCTCGCGGGACCGGCTGAACCGAGACCAAGCCCGAGCGGATGCGCGGCAATGATACGGATTGCTTCTATGGGCCTGCGCCAGTGTTCACGAGATGATGCAGCGCGTAGGAGAAGGCCGGGAAATAACGCGGCGCCAACCACAACCACACTCGATAACCCAATAACCCAATAACCCAATAACCTCCAACGAGCGCGTGGTGAGTAGTGAGTAGTGAGTAGTACAAACACAATAGCCGCAGCCCCAAGCCATGCGGCACGGGAGAATGTGAGAAAGATGGCAAGAAAGAGAAGTAAGAAGCAAGAAGTAAGAAGCAAGAATTTCTTACCCCTCATTCTTAATTCTTGATTCTTAATTCTTTCCCACTCCCACAAAAGAAAAACAACGACAACACTCCACGGAATCAACAACCACACCCCCAATTGATTCGGCCCGGCAAACGTCGACTGTATCCGCCGCATCCCCGTGCCTTCGATCTTCTGGAACGCCGCGATCGGCCCATCGGGAAGGTACGTCGAGTGGAGATCGCTGTATCCGAGCCACGCGAAGAAGGAGTCTGGGAGAAAAAGAGTGAGAATGCCATACACGGCAACAACCGCTCCTACAGGAAGTAAGAAGTAAGAAGTAAGACGTAAGAAATGTTCCGACCACGGAACCCGCCGGAGAATGAGAAAAAGAAGGGGAGGGAAGAGAGTGTATTTGAAACCGTAAAGAAAGCTTCCAGCTTCCATCTTCCAGCTTCCAGGAAAAATGATGCCAAGGATGAGTAAAAGAACGATGCAAATATCTGCGACATCAACGCGAAAAGGAGAGACTAACACCTGACACCTGACACCTGACACCTGACACCTGCGAAGCACAATCTCCACTAACGCCACCACAAGCACTATTCCCAACCAA
>CAZWCH010000006.1:0-9224 GCA_964632925.1 uncultured Candidatus Peribacteria bacterium | reverse complement strand
CGCCTTCCACCCCGCAAGCCACGGTAGCGGTGCGTGCCCCGGCCCAGGAATCCACCGAGTCCCCACCGTCACGAGGAACGCGTGGAATGGAAGAAATACAACGAGAACGAGAACAAGCCACTCACGAAGTCTCTGCAGCACGGAAACAGTGTACAATGTCATCCTATGCCCAAAAAACGCATTCTCGTCACGGGCGGAGCGGGATTCATCGGGTCGAACTTCTGCAACCATCATGCGGAACGACATGACGTCGTCGCGCTCGATAACCTCCTCCTCGGCGACCCTGCCCACCTCGCATCTCCCGTCACCTTCGTCGAGGGGGACGCCGCGGACCGGGCGACGCTCGATCGCCTCGGCGCGTTCGACGCCATCGTCCACTTCGCCGGAACTTCATCGGCGCCGATGTTCCACGCCGATATCGTCGGGGCCTACCGCAACAGCATCCTTTCCTTCCTCGAGGTCCTCGCCTTCGCCCGCCGCAGCGGGACGAAGAAAATCCTCTTCGCCTCCACATCGTCGCTGTACGGCAACACCAAGCCACCGCTCACGGAGGACCAGCCCCCCATCCCGACGAACCACTACTCCGTCACGAAGATCGCCATGGAGCACGGCGGCGCGTGCTTTCAGCGCACGCATCCGGAGATCGACATCGTCGGCTTCCGGTTCATGTCGGTCTACGGCCCAAACGAGGAACACAAGGGCATCTACGCAAACCTCATCAGCCAGTTCGTGTGGGGTATGTCCCGCGGCGAGCAGCCAATCATCTACGGCGACGGAACGCAAACCCGCGACTTCACGAATGTCGCCGATGTCGTGCAGGGCATGACGCGCGCCATGGAGACAGGAAAACGCCTCGGCTTCTCCGTCTTCAATATCGGCACCGGAACGGCGGTGACCGTGAACGAACTCGTTGCAACCATCAACAACATACAAGGAACAACCATCGCGCCGCGGTACATCGCAAACCCCGTGAAGGAAAACTACATCCAAACGCAGCAGGCCGACATCACCAGGATTCGCTCCATCCTCGGATACGCGCCATCCGTTCCCCTTGAAACCGGCATCCGCCGCCTCGTCGAAGAATGGAAAAAGCGCAAGCGAGGCTCCTCCCGTAACCGGACACGCGAGGCCAATGCGGTTCCCGGAAGCGCCTCATAGAAACAAGCGCCGAACTCCTCCCCTCCCCCAAACAAACGGCAACGGGAACGAAAAAAAGAACAAGGGGAATACATCGGCACTCCATGGACATGCGGAGAGGGCCGCGTCCACGCAGAATAGTCCCGTGCCAGCGGAAATCCCGCCCCTTCATTACCACCTCCACTTCACGCCATTGAGCGAAAGGGAACGGAGGGACATTCGTGCGGAAGATCCATGGGAGAACTACGCGGAAGCGGCAAAAAAGGCCTACGCAGAGCGCCTGCGATGCATTGCAGAACGGATCGGCCGCCTCCGTTCCCTCCACAACCTGACAACGATCCGCATCCTACCGGAGCCGCTGCCGTACTCCAACCACGGAACATGGATCCTCGAGGCCTCGCCGGAGGAGATCGCCGCCTTCTCCGCTGGCCTGGACCGACGCATAGCATCCACCGTCGGCCCCGTGAACGACGCCAGTGCCCAAAAACTCACACCCGCCCACCCTTCACGGTTCCCTCCGTCTGCGACGCGCCTTTCGTGACAATGCCGGGAATTTTCCGCATTTCCTTCTTCGTCACCCTCCCGCCCTCGAACCAGTAAATGTAAGGGGTGCAGAGGCCGATTTCCATGGTCGCTGTCGCGGAAGCATCGAGGCCTTCGAGAACCTTCACCATCGGCCGCATGCTGTTCCCATGCGCCACAACGAGAACGGTCTTCCCGGAAGTCACTTCGGGGAGGATATGTTCGACGAAGTACGGGGTCACTCTCTTCACACAATCTTCGATACTCTCACCATTGGGCGGCCGGTCGCTGTAACCGCGGCGCCAGCGGTACACTTGATCCTGCCCGTACTGCGCTGCAAGTTCGGCCTTATTGAGTCCCTGGAGATCACCGTAGTGCCGTTCATTGAGAGCCGTATCCGCGATGATGGGAGTATCTTGTTGAAGTTCCCGGAGCACGATGCGCAGCGTCTCGGCCGCCCGCTGCAGCTTCGACGTGAACGCTGCGTCAAAATGGAAATCCCGAAGATGTCCGGCCATTGCCGCGGCATCCTCCCGCCCCTGCGCCGTGAGCGGAACATCCGACCACCCCGCAAACCGATTCTCCAGATTCCACTGCGATTGGCCGTGACGGACGAGAACGAGAACACCCATACGGGACGAAGACATGGTACAATAAAAGCATGGATTGGCCCACATTCCAAAAGCCACGGCTCCTCGCGGGGGTGGGATGGGCGCTCCTCGGAAGCGGCCTCATCGTCGGCGCAACTGCGCTCCTCGGAAGAGCGGCCCTCAACCTCCGCGCTGCGCTCACCGAGAAACCGGACATCGGCATTTATGTGCTTCTCCCGGATGAAGGCATCCGAACGACCACGTTGTTGCGAAGCACGGAACAGGAACGCCACTACCTCGCAGAAACACGCGAAGGCAAAAAACTCATTATCCTGCGAAGGCAGGGAGAGGAGTGGGGAGTGGTACACATCGAGAGGCTGCGGGAATGACTTCCCTCCTCTCGGTCCCCTCACCCTCGCTCGCTCCCGCTCGCTTCACCCTCTCCCGCGGGGAGAGGGGATCGTCTCCCATACCGGAACACCAGCCACGGAAACACCACCACGGCATTCCGTATTCTCCAAAAGCGACGCGGTTCATGGAGCAATCTCCATAGCCATTCCAATCCCGCACTCTGGACGAACAGCGGCGCCCGCTTCCGCGCGCCGGCGAGGAAATCAAACGTTCCACCCACGCCCATCGCCACCCGAACGCTCGGCATCCGGGCCATATGCCGGTCAATCCAGATGTCCTGCAACGGCGCCCCGAAGGCAACGAAGAGCACATGAGGCTGTGCATCATTAATACGCCGGAGAACCTCCTCCGCCTCCTCATCCCGTGGCGATCCCGCATATGTTCCCACAACGCGCAACCGCGGATTGCATGCCTCGAGCCTAGCCCTCGCCCTCAACCCTATTCCCTCTCCGCCACCGAGGAGAAAGACCGGACATTGCTCATCGAGAACATCACACAGCCGCACAACCGTATCCACCCCAGTCACCCGCTCCGCAATTTTTTGTCCCGTCCACCGGGCCATCCAGAGAAGTCCGCTGCTGTCGGGAAGATTGAGCGCGCTTCGCCGGAGGAGCGCATGGAACGCGGAATTTTTCGCCGCCAAAACGAGCATTTCACTATTCGGCGTCACGACATGCCGCTGCCCCGCCTCCTGCAAAAACCACCGGAGGCGCACGACGGCCTCTTCCTGCGTCACAGGATCGACAGGAACGCCGAGGAGCAGAACACGCGACACGGGACCACCGTAAACGAAATTCCTCTCCCAAGGGAGAGGAATTTATCCTCTCTCCAAAAAAATAACGGCGAGGAGCGCGAACAACACACCGACCCACTGCATGGGCGCGATCGCTTCCCGGAAAAAGAGCAACATGAGAGCGATTGTCACAAGAGGATAGAGCGCGGTGACCGTCACGACAGTGGCAACTTTTCCCACGGTCAGCGCGAAGACATACGGCAAAAAAACGGCGGCGGCGATGATGCCGCCCATAAAAGCGAATAGTGCCCCCGAAACATTGCCAACGGACGGCATCCCTTTCCAGGGCAATCCCACAAACAGAACGACGAGCGATCCGAGCGTGGAATAGAAAAAAACGCTGAATGGAGGAAGATCGCGCGACGCGAGCTTGGCGAAAAACCCCCAAATTCCCCATCCAACGAGAACCACGAGACTGGAGAAAAACCAAGCCGGCATGCGCACACTATAACACGCGCGTGCGCCGCCACGCCTCTACTGCCGCGTGGTGCCCGCCAAGGAGAACCTCCGGAACGCGGAGGCCGCGGAACTCCTCCGGCCGCGTGTACTGCGGGTATTCCCGCTTGCGTCCAAGGATATGCGAAAAACTCTCCTCCTCAGCGGACGCATCCTTCCCAAGAACCCCGGGCAGTTGCCGCGCCACGGCATCAATGAGCACCATCGCCGGAAGTTCCCCGCCGGTGAGAACATAGTCACCGATGGAGACTTCCTCGTCGATCCATCCGCCATCGATCACCCGTTGATCAATCCCCTCATAATGTCCGCAGAGAAGAAGGAGCCACCGTTTCTTCGCAAGTCGTTCCACCTTCACCTGCGTAAGTCTCTTCCCGCGCGGACTCAGGTATACCCTCCAGGGTCCTCCTCCACCACCATCTTTCATGACAACTTCCACAGCCGGAACAATCACATCCGCCCGCATCACCATCCCCGCCCCACCCCCATATGGACGATCATCCACCTGCTTGTACTTTCCCTTCCCCCACGGGCGAAGATCATGGAGGCGGACATCGAGAAGCTTGTCATCCTGCGCCCGTCGAAGAATGCTTTCTGTGAGGGGCCCATGGAACATCCTTGGAAACAATGTGAGAACATCAATACGCATGGAACGAGTATACTCGGCTCATGGAAGCCCCGCGCATAAGTATTCTCCTCCCAACCTACGAGCCAAACCCGGCACATCTCCGCACGGCGCTCGATGTCGCCATGACGCAAACGGAAAAGAGTTGGACATTGCATATCAACGATGACGCCTCTGCAACGGACACTCGCGCGATCGTGGGGCCATATCTCAAAGACCAGCGCATCACCTTTGCGAGGAACGCGAAACGCCTTGGCATCGGCGGCAACTGGAACGCCTGCCTGAACCATGCCCTCTCCCCGCGGGAGAGGGATAGGGTGAGGGGCGTTCCCCCCTACATTCAATTCTTATTCCAAGACGACCTCTGGAGCTTCGATTACCTCGCGCACGCCATGCGCGCCATGGAGGAACATCCGACGGTCGGCCTCGTATCCATGGAACACGACTACGACTGCGAACAAGGCATCCCAAGCGCGCCGCTGTACAACAACCTCCGGCGCTTCCGAAAGGAACACATCGCCACCGGCATCCACTGCGGAAAGGAGCTCCTCCGGTGGTGGCTGGAACTTGGGCTCCGTCCGAACATTGTGGGAGAACCGAGCTTCGTGCTGCTGCGGAGAAGTGCCGTGGAAGGCGTCGGCCTCTTTGACCGGCGCATGCGGCAGAACCTCGACGTCGAATATTGGACGCGCATGCTCGAACGCCATGACTGGTGCTATTGCGCGGAGAATGGCGGGACATTCCGCGTCCACGAAGCCGGAGCAAGCGAGCGGAACCGCCGCAGCGGCCGCGGCCTGTACGACCGCCTCCGCACGATCGAACGCCTCCTCCGCCGGTCGGGGAACGGAAGACGGGAGCGGGCGTCCGTTCTCGCACATCACGCCGCGGAGATGATCCGCCAACGCCGCGCCACTGCAGAGAAAAACCGGCCGCGCGTGCCGCACCTCCTCCCCCTCCTTTCCTTCGTCCTCCGCCACCCCGTCGTCACCTTCCGCGCGCTGGCACGAGCTACAGCATTTTTTTCATACATTCATAAACATCAACCTTCCTCACCTCTTCCACGAGCGTCGTCTTCTTCCCCTTCCGCGGCACGAGACGATCGGTGAAATGTAGCACATCCGTCCGCTGGTAGAGGACGCCGCACGCAATGCGCTCGGATGTATCGACCGCAAGCGCGCGCGCTTTCTGAAAATTCGTCGGATCGTGCTTGATGCTCCGAACATCGTAGCAATGCCCGAGCAGGTACTCATGCGTCGCGAAACGGTTGTAGGTGGGACACGCCTGGAGGACGTCGACGAAGGCAAAACCATGTTGTTGGTGCCGAATGGCCTCGACAAAGATGCTCGTCATGTGCGGGATGTCGCCGCTGAATGTCCTCGCAACGAAGGTCGGCTCCAGGGAAAAAACGAAATCCATGGAGTTCAGCGTATGTTCGGGGATGCCGTTCGGGGACGCATTCATCACCTGCCCCTGCGCCGTGACAGCGCTCGCCTGCCCCGTCGTAAGGCCGTAGTTGCCGTTGTTGAAGAGAAGGAAGGTGATGGGATAATTGCTCCGCAGCGCATGGACGAGGTGGCCGATCCCTTCGGAAAAGCTCGCGCCGTCGCCGCCGCACGCAACGACCGGCAGTCGCATGTTTGCGAGCTTCGCGCCGGCCGCGAACGGAATGACACGACCGTGCAGACCGTGGAACCGGTATCCGAGCAATTTGTCGCTCATGTTCCCGTGACACCCGACGTCGTAACAGAGGAGCACCTGCCATGGCGCAAGCTGCAGTTCCACGAGCGCCCGCTTGAGTGCAGTCCAGATCCCGTAGTCCCCGCACCCGTCGCACCATGTGCACGGATTCGGACTGCAGTAATCCTTCATGAGCTTTGCGCCAGCGATGTCCAAGGGGATATTCATTTTCATGAAAGATCGCGTACAAGTTCATCCACAAAGAATGGACGCCCGTCGTACTTCAGAATTTTCTGCGGAATATCGATGCCGCACTGCATCTTCAGCAGCATCCCCAGCTGCCCCAGGTGATTCTGCTCCACAAGCACAATCTTCTTTGCCTTCTTCATAAGCTTCTCAAGACGCTCCGTCTTCAGTGGCCAAAGGTACGTATAATGCAAATATCCAACCCTCGGTTGTTTCGGTTTCATCGGTTGCCTCTCGAGCGCTCGCATGGCATCGAGAATAACACCTTTATTGCTCCCCCAACTGACAATCAAGATATCACAGGATACGTCTTCCCTAACACCTAAAAGCTGAAAGCCGGAACCTCCATACAGTTCCGGTTCCGGCAACGCCTTCCGTATCGCCCGAACCTTCCTCATGCGCTTCTCCATCTGCATGCGCGCGTTCGGAGCGGATTCATCGACGGACCCGTCGGCTGTGTGCTCATCACCCTGTGCGCAAAACGTCGCCGCTTCCGCGCCCGGAAGCCATCGCGGGGAAACGCCGTCGGGGGTCGTGGGATCGTACCGATCCGTGCTTCGAAGTTTCCGGAGTTCCGCGGGACGGACGACGAGCCGCCCGCGCTCGATCGTCGCCGTCGTATGATCGAAAGGAGCCTGCGTGAAGAGCGCTTCGGCAAGCTGTTTGTCCGTGAGGACGATGACCGGCGTCTGCCACTCTTCCGCAAGGTTGAAAGCGGCGGGCATGAGAGAAAAACAATCGGCCGCATCACTGACTGCGAGAACGATGCGCGCAAATTCCCCATGAGCAGAGCCGACGGCGAGGAGGAGATCGCCCTGCGCCGTCCATGTGGGGAGCCCCGTCCCCGGCCCCGGCCGCTGCGCGACGATGAAGACGGAGGGATTTTCGATGATGGCGTTGAGCGACACCGTCTCCGTCATAAGGTCGAACCCGCCGCCGGAAGTCGCGGTCACCGCGCGCGTCCCCATGAACATCGCCCCGCTCATCATCTGCGCCGCGGTGATTTCATCCTCCGCCTGCTTCACGAGCATGCCCGTTGCATTCTGAAAGTCAGCAATGAACGAGAGGAGCGGCGAACTCGGCGTCATCGGATACCCGGCGTACAACCGACACCCGGCGTGGATGATTCCCAATCCCATCGCCTGGCTCCCGGTAAGGAGGAGGTAATCCTTCCATTGAACGTTCGGCGGCGGAAGAGGAGCGGGAGAGGGCGGCGCATTGATGAAAGCGAATCCCTCATCGATGCACGCGAAATTTTGCTCCAGAACATCTTCCCCCTTCTTCCCAAACTGCTCGCGAACAAGCTCCTTAAGATCGTCCGCCGGACGCCGAAGGAGCTTCCACACCGCCGCAGTGACGAGGATATTGCCGAACATGGGCTTCGCTTGGAGGCGGCGCAGAATCTCCTCGCTCGGAAGATACAGCACCTGCGCCCCCGTATCCTGAAGGCGCTCCTGCGTCGCGGGAGGAAAGGACCATTGCGGCGTCTGGTGGAGCAGGACGCCGCCGCTCTTCATGCTTCCAACATCGCGCGCCAGGCCGTAGTGGTCGAGGCACACGAGAATGTCCGCTTCCGTCTCCGTGCTCCGCACGTCCGCATCGCTGACGTCAAGCTGGTAACTGCTGTGCCCCCCCTTGATGAGAGACATATATTCGCGGTAGCCGAACACGCAGTACCCCGCCCGCTTGAGCCCCTTGGCAAGGAGCTCCCCCACGGAATTGATTCCCTGACCCTGCGCCCCGGTGATCTTGATGGAAATACGTTTCATAGTTCCAATAATCAGTAATCCACGCCGCTTTTATGGCGTTTCAGCGGAGCCAGGCTGCGCAAGCGCAGACCGACGCGGTTCGGATTCGTCGGGCAAGCGAGCACTGCCTGGCGGAGCGAGAAGAGCCTTCTGCAATCTGTTACTCCACGACCGGATCTTCTCCTCCTGCCCGTACGGCTCATCAATGATCAAGAGCGGCGGCTCAACGATTGCGCCGCCATGATCAAGCACAAAGCGCCGGAGGCGCTCCCCCGCACGACACGTGTACCGGTAACGACTGTCCCCGAGCGCGACGAGCGCGACGCGCCGCCCGCGAAGATCGACGTCGTTCGCCCGCCCGAAGAGCGCATCCATGTGCGGATTGAGATGACCCTCCAGACCGTCCTTATTCCACGTGCCGGAAGCGAGAATGAGGAAATCGCCGCCCCGGAAATCCTCCGACGTGGCGCTCTCCGCCCGTACCACATCCACCTGAAAGCAGAGGGCGGAGGGCGGAGGGCTGCGCAGATACGCAGCCAGCATCTGCGTGACGTACTCGGTATTCCCGCTCGTCGAGGCGTAGAGGATGTGGCACTGCGGCACGGCATCATTGTACGCCAAGGGAAACGGAGAGAAATGCACTTGAAGACAACGGAAAGCCAGCTACCGTAGGGCCATGAAGTTACAAACGCTCTTCCGGCACGCGGTCGACATCGGCGTCGGTGCAGACCCCCGTGGAAGGACGTCGGTCGAAAAAATGCTCCGCAAAGAGAAGGAACGACAAAAAAAACTGGAAGGGAAAGAGAAGGAACTCGCCGATGACGAGCGCACGTGGAACCCGTACGCCGACTCGCGGATCATCAGCGGCACCGGAGAGGAGGACGTGAAGCATTTCATGGTGGGAATCGACATGGAAACGCCGGAACTTCTTCTCGCGGACAAGTTGCGCGAACGGGGGGAACGCATCGATTGCATCTTCATCCATCACCCGGAAGGGCGCCCGCTTGCCGATCTCGGCCACG
>CAZWCH010000005.1:19204-21255 GCA_964632925.1 uncultured Candidatus Peribacteria bacterium | reverse complement strand
GATAATTGAGTGCAGTTCCCCCACACATGCAGGCGGAAGTCACCTGAGCATTCGGTGGACAGGCCATTGGCTGTACAACGCAAATAGTATTGCCATTCACGTCGAAGGTGCAGACCTGCGCATCCTGACATTGCTGTTTGAACCGAGGGAGGCTCGATGTATCGCATACTCCTGCTTGGCAGGCAGCGGCAACACCGTATTGCATAATTCTGTTTTCTATCCACCCATTTTTCTCGCAGTATGAAGCCCCGGCCCACTGAATGCCGCTGCTGCCACAATCCGCATCGGCCGTACAGGCTGCTGCCTCGAAGTTCACTGTCTTCGTTGATGTCTGATTGCCGTTGTCCGTCGCTGTGACAGTGACGAACTGCACGCCGGGGTTGCTCGGGACGATGGTGTAGACCTTCTCCTCGCAGGAGGTTTTCCCGCTGCACTTCCCCGTTTCATCAATCGTTGCGTTGCTGTGCATCATCGGGGATGTCGTGATGATGACGCTTTGCAATGCCTTGTCGTCGGTCACGTTCCAGGAAAAGTACCCCCGACCGCCGGGTCGCCAGGTTGTCGGCGTCGTCGGCTGCACACTGAGAGTGATGACCGGCGGCGCATTCGGCGGCGGCTTACATGCTCCATTGCTACAGCCATATGGGCATCCTCGTCCGTACGCCGCCACCTTTCCCTCGGCATTACACTCTCCTTCGTTCAGTTGCGTCTCCGAACCGCAATAATCGTAATGGGTCGTGAAATTGTCCGTTGTCTTCTTGGAGACTGTCGGATCTGGCTCTTGTCCATAGATGTAATTCACGCCCGGGTTCCATTGGGCATCCCATGGCGTTCCCACCGTCGTTCCCTTCACTTCCAGATTCACTCCCCCATCAGAGTCGGTGCATGGCACAGATGGAACGGACGTCTGCGCCGTTATGCGCAGAGCCACGACTCCTGCCGTTGCGACAGCCACAGCAACGAGTGCGACAGCCGCTCTATACCGCGTCCTCATGGGGTTTGTGTGTTACGCATGTATCATAGCATACTGTACGCATTCTCCTCAACCCTTCCCCGGTAGCTCAACGGTAGAGCGGCGCGCTGTTAACGCGAAGGTTGCTGGTTCGAATCCAGCCCGGGGAGCCATTCTTTCATTTTGACACACTGGGCAATACCCGAAAACGGACTTTTCAAGTCCCAGACTAGCTTTTCGCCGTCTACCTTTGCGTTCGCAAGTACGAAACGCAGAAGTTGGTTCTTTTGAGCAGGTTGCGAACGCTCAAAAAGGTCGGATGCCCTTTGAAGGAGTTCCAGCAAGTAGGAACACGACATGAGGAATGTTTCGTCGGCCTTGCTATGTGACCGCATTTCATCGTGTAGTTGTTCTTCACGCGTCTTCGTTACCACTATCAGTTTGTCGTACTCATCGTGGGTAATCCGCCCTGCCCCTGAATCAACTCGGCACAAGTCACGTCTGAAATTTGCATATCTTTTTAAGCATGGTGGTGAATTTACTTTTACCATCTTGCACTTCTTTGTCGGCCATTATGTCCACCGTCCCTTCTTTCGCCGCTTCCGCAATTGCTAGATATGGGACAAGTTCGCCATTCGCGTTGATAAGCGTTTTGAGTAGGGCGTAATTGAAACCCGATAAATCCTTTTCAATGTGCCGATGGAGCTTGTGACGCAGGGCATGGGCGGGAAGATCTATTTCCAATTCGTTGAGAAAATAAATACCTTTCGGTAAAGGCTTGCGATTTTGTGATGCCGCTGTAGGCAAGTGAGTGTTGTTCTGTACATTACTGTTGTGAATAACAATGCTGACAGGCTGCTGCTCAACCTTTGAGCTGTCTTTCATTGCATCTTCCATCGAATCGGGATTAAAATCTGGCGCAGCATGACGAATGGGGCTGAATTGCTGCACTAGGTGTGACATTGCAGCCATACCGTGAGCACTTTTGTTGCTGCGTTCTTTTTTTCGTTCATCGCGCCCTAATTCCATCCCTTTTATCCACATCATGTGTTCGGGATTGTTGGGGTCAGCCTTCTTAATCGTCTTATCATCGAAGTAG
>CAZWCH010000005.1:0-19194 GCA_964632925.1 uncultured Candidatus Peribacteria bacterium | reverse complement strand
GCAACAAAGTCCTGCAATTCTTGCGCTCGTTCTTTGTCGCCGCCGTATCGAAGTGGATGGCAGAATTCTTCAAAAATCCGAAGAAGCAACTGATGATCGGTTTCGTCGGTGGAAGTCGCAAGTACACGGAAAATATCATTCAACATGCGCCATTTTGTGTTGGGGTAAACAATGATGTAGGAAGGAACGCTACAATCGCGCAGTACCCTGATAAGACCGTTCGCCGAATCGCTGTCACCGATTTTTCGAGCGATATGTTCAAGCGCAATTAGCTTGATGATTGGCTGCGCCTTTTTGCCTTCGGCTTCCTGTTTGATTTCAAATATTTTCAGACAATTGATGTCTTCCAAGTGCAGAAGACAACCCTGTGTCAGCTCTGCCATGCAATCAGCTTCTGTATCATCTATAGCCGCCATGCGCTTGAAGTTGCTGAAACGCTTTTCATGCTGGATAGAGAAAGAGCCCTTCCCGTAAAGAAATCTGAATAGCGTTCGAGCGTCATCTGTCGGTACGCCCTTGGGTTCAAGATCAGAAAGAGAGATGAATATTGTTTTCGATGCTCGAATAGATTCATCAGTGCGCGTCTTTACCTCTGTCCACTGATCAATCAGGTAATCAAGGACAGTTACCAATTGGGGACTCGTTATTGTGGTCATAATTACAGTTTTAAAGCCGAGATACGAGTGAATTATACCCATCAGGCAGCAATTTGTTCATGTATATCTTGAAACTGTTTCTTCATGCTCCTGATGCTCAAACCCTATCAATCTCTTCACACAAACTGAAGTTCAGGTACAATTCGCATGTACCCAACGCCACAGGTCTATTCTCGTAGTTTCCCTACGAGCAGAGCAAAAAGGGGCATCTTGCCTCGGTCAACGCTCTGCTGCAAAAGGGAAACCTGTGCGCCAACGTTGGGTACGCCGAGCAGGGTGCCCTTTCTTGGGTAGCTGCTACGTACTTCCGAGATGCGTATGAGCAGCCCCCGCAGCACACCGGCACAGAAAAAATTCCAAAATCGTTTGGATTATTTGCTTTCAAGGATTACAGAAGCAGATTTACGGGCCGGTCTTGAACGAGAAGCGGCAAAGCTCCGCATGAATCGGAAGTTTGGCTTGGTCTTTGAGGAACACATGCCCGAGCATGTGCGTCTCTACCAGCTTCCCATCACAGTTGGAGCGAAAGTGGTACAGCGAGAAGACAAAGGAGACGCTGTGTTTAATGTCATCGGCGTCGAGAAAAAAAACGTCCATCTTTCTCATGAGATCGATGGACATTGGGAAGATGCCGATGCCGATGATCTCGTTGTGATCAAAAAATTCGGAGAGCCTATTTACCCGTCCCTTGTGCAGATCGATCATGTCATCCGGGCCAAGGACAAACCTTATCACGCGATCATTAACGCGGAAAATTTTCATGCCTTGCAGCTCCTCCTCTATTGCTATGAGGGAAAAGTAGACGTGATCTACATCGACCCGCCGTACAACACGGGATCGCGGGATTGGAAGTACAACAATAATTACGTGGACAGCAACGATCAGTATCGCCATAGCAAATGGCTATCGATGATGAAAAAACGTCTCCTGCTTTCAAAAAGATTACTTCGCAAAGGAGGGGTATTGATTGTAACTATCGATGACAACGAGAATCACCATCTTCAATGTCTGCTCGAAGAAGTTATGCCAGACAGGGAGATCACTTCTGTCACGATTATCCACAATCCTCGGGGAAACGTTAGCAACAATTTCGCGTACACGCATGAATACGCGCACTTCCTCATATCAAAAGGACACTCAGTAATATCGAGAGCGGCAAAGGAAAACGAAACTCCCAGAAAAATGCGCCGATGGGGACACAACTCCACTCGCAAGGCTCGTCCCACGATGTTCTACCCGATCTACGTCCGTAACTCCAAGATTGTGCGTATCGGAGAAGTTCCTCCGTCGGGATTTCATCCTGCTAGCAAGAATATAGCTCAGAAAAACGGCGAGATCGAAGTCTGGCCGATTGATCAGAAAGGAGAAGAACGACGATGGAATTTCAGCAGAGATTCGATCACCGATGAATTTGAAAGAATCATTGTCCAGAAGGATAAGAAGGGAAACTACGATCTATTCATATCCGAGGAGGATTCAGTTCCGAAGACTGTCTGGAGCGGCGGTGAATTGGAAGCTGGCAAGTATGGCGCGTCTCTAGTTAAGACCATTGTTGGCAATGACTTCCCATTCCCAAAGTCGCTATATGCTGTCCATCGATGTCTAAGTATAACAACGAAAGAAAAACCAAATGCCTTAATACTGGATTTCTTTGCCGGATCTGGAACGACTCTCCATGCAACCTGCCTTCTTAACGCGGAAGACGGCGGACAACGCCAATGCATCCTCGTCACGAATAACGAGGTGGCAGAGAAGACATCGAATGATGTGAAGGACAAAGGAGGGTTTCCAAGTAATCCACAGTTTGAGAAATACGGCATCTGCGAATCCGTGACTTGGCCCCGGTGCAAATACTCAGTGCAGGGGAAACGCGATGACGGCACTATTCTCGATGGTGAATACCTGAGCGGAAGGAAGTTGAGCGAGGGCTTTGAGGAGAATGTCCAGTATCTCCGAATGGATTATCTCGATCCCAATTCCATTGCCTATCGAGAGAAACTCTCCGACATTCTGCCGATCCTCTGGCTCATGGCAGGAGCCAAGGGAAACCTGGAACCTGTGACCAGCGGCAAGTGGTTCATTCCGAAGCATTCCTCGTTCGCTGTGCTGATAGACGAAACTGCCTTCGCGGATTTTAAGAAAGAGATAGTGGATCGCAACTATCTGAGTCACATATTCATCGTGACGGATTCGGAAGAGGCGTATCGGGAAATGAGTAATCGCCTGCCCGAGCGATTCAAGACCAAGTTGCTCTATAAGAGCTACCTTGAAAATTTCCGTATCAATACCGCACAAAACCTATGAGAATTGAGCTTAAACCATTTCAGGAAGAGGCTGCACGAAAACTGCTCTCGCATGTGAAAAAAGCAAGGAAAGGAGTGCTTGATGAAGAAAATCAGTCAATCATCCTTAGCTCTCCCACAGGCTCAGGAAAAACAGTCATTTTGACGCAGTTGATCGAGTGGATATTGAAAGGCGACGAGGAGACCGATGGAGATAAAGATGCGGTATTTCTCTGGCTCTCAGATATGCCAGAACTCAATCTGCAAAGCCGAGATAAGATTCTCCAGCAATCATCGGAGATACCTGAAAGTGCCTTGCACATCATCGAGTCTCCCTTCAATGAGGAGCGCCTCATGCCCGGCATGGTCTATTTCCTGAACACTCAGAAACTTGCAAAAGACGCACTGCTGACGAAAGCGGGAGATGGTATGGAACACACTATTTGGCAGATTATCGAGAACACGGTGAAGACTGCCCCCGATCATCTCTACATGATCATTGATGAGGCGCATCGTGGTATGGCTGAGGGGCGGGAACGAATAAAGGCAGCAAGTATCATGCAGCGTTTCATCGTGGGCTATCCCGATGGTGGTATGAGGCCTGTACCTCTTATTGTTGGCATGAGCGCAACCCCTGATCGCTTCCAGAAGCTCATTGAGAAAACAGATCGTGTTCAGCGCCCCTGTACAATTGATCCTGAGCAAGTGAAGGAATCCGGCCTGCTCAAAGATCGAATTATTCTTTGGCATCCCAAGCAAAAGCAATTTTCGGACATGACGCTTTTGGCTGATGCCGCCAAGCGATGGCTTATGTTCTCGAAAGAATGGCGTTCGTACTGCAAGGCTCAGAAAATGGAAGACGTGATTGAACCCGTACTCGTCATACAAGTAGAAGACGGTACGGAGAAGAAGCTTTCTAGTACCGATCTCGAAGCAGTCGTGCGAACGGTTGAGGGCGTGACGGGCAAACTTCCCGCCGGAGCATGGGCTCATGCGTTTCAGGATGACAAGCCTCTTGAGATCAATGGCCGAGCAATCCGCAAAGTCGATGCATCCAAAATACAAACAGAACTTGTGGTACGCGTAGTTCTCTTCAAAATGAGCCTTTCCACAGGATGGGATTGCCCGCGTGCCGAAGTACTGATGTCTTTCCGCAAAGCCAAAGATGCGACATATATTTCACAGCTTGTCGGGCGCATGGTGCGTACTCCTCTGGCCCGAAGAATCGAGGGAAGTGAACGCCTCAATACGGTTTCCCTGTATCTGCCGAGCTACGATGAAGAGAATGTCGCAGCGATCATTAACAAGCTCAGTAGCCAAGATCCCGAGCAGGGGCCGTCCATCGAAGTCCAGGATGGATCAGATCTCGTCCGGCTCGTGCGCGATGATTCCAAGGAAAAATTGTTTGCCAAGCTTGAGACCTTACCGACCTACCATATCGAGCGCATCGCCAGGAGTCCGAACGTCCGGCGCTTGCTCAAGTTTGCAAGAGCACTGACGAATGACACGATTGATAAAAAAGCATGGGACGAAGCGAAACAATATGTGCTCAACATCCTTGGCAAAGAGCTTACCAAGCTCAAAAAGAAGAAGGAATTTCTGGAGACCGTAGAAAAAAAAGGCACTATCGAAATACGAGAATCGTGGCTTGAATACGGAGAAAAATCTCTCTCGGAAACGCACAAGTACATTTCCATTACTGCCAGCCCTGAGAATATCGATGATCTCTTCGATCAATGTGGACGTAAGCTCGGTGAGGGGTTGCACATGGAGTACTGGCGATCTCAGAAGAACCAGAAAGATCCGATCAGGCCGAAGCTAGAGATTATTGCACTCTTACAGGAAGAAGGTACAGAAGATCTCTTGGAGGAACTATGCGGCAAAGAACTTGAGAAGCTCTGGAAGGCTCATGCAGGGGCAATCCATGCCCTTCCAAGCGGAAGAGAGGAGGAATACCGCATCATCATGCGACGATCAAAGGCTCCGTTTGCTGAGACACTACGTATGCCAATGGAAATGGATTTGCCCAAGGAGACAGATACATGGGAGAGACATTTATACATACCTGAAAAAGGAAAATTTACAGCCGATCTCAATACATGGGAATCGAGGGTTGTCTCAGAACTTATCGAAAAGGACAAATCCGTGCTTGGCTGGTTGCGGGTGCTGCCACGGAAAGAATGGTCACTCTGCATTCCGTACCGCATGGAAAATGTCGATAAGCCGCTTTACCCCGATATCATTGCCTTTAGAAAGGAGAAAGGAAAAGTGGTAGCTGACATATTTGATCCGCATGGCAGCCACATCGATGATGCATACGACAAAGCAAAGGGGCTTTCGACCTATGCCAGAGATCACGGTGAGCATTACGGAAGAATTCTCCTCATGATTATCGACGATAATGATCGTCTCCGTGCTCTTGATTTGAATAAGGAAAATGTGCGAAACAAGGTCAACACAGTCACAAGCAAAGGGCATCTGGATCATCTTTTTGCTGATGCAACTATAAATACTTTGTGATACTATGTCTTATGAATAAGAATATCGCTTCAACGACACTACAATTCCATCTCTGCGAAAATTGTGCGAAGACACCGCAGCCGAATGACGAACTACCATTTATAGATCAAATGGAAATTGAGGGTTCTTTTCGTGATAAAGGGCGCATTTCCAAATGCAAATACTGTGGACATCCGTTTTTGGAATATGACATTGATTACCAGTTCTATGGATCGAAGAAAAATGGCAAGGGGTTCGAGGCAACAGATTGGATTCCTTTGACTAACGAAGAAGCTGAGATTGAGCAATATAGACTCCATATCCAGCACATCGTCACGACCAGAGATCATTTGTACAGAAAACCGGATGGCAAGTTCGCTTGGCGAAGACTGGCGAAAGCACCACAACCAGAGAACATTGCAGAAGCTATTGTTGCTGGTTTGAATGAAAAGAAAGAATGGGCTAGGCGAAGGGGACAGGTATGGTTTCCTGCTTGGGATGAAATGGATGAAGATGAACGTCGAGACTATATGGACTATTTGGAGAACATCGCCGCTGAGGAAAAATATCTTTCTCCTGCTCTTATAAACAAAAGTGAAGATGTAAAAATAACCACTGAAGGAGTAAAGAATATCGCTCAAGCACTAGGCCAGCTCAACCCCTCAGCGGAAGAGATTTGTTGGGGCCTGGGAATACATAAGCCATCTCAAACACAAATCGAGATAGTGGACAGAATCATGCTACAAGAAAGAATCTAATTTAAAATTGGTGCCTCCACTCGGAATCGAACCGAGATCGCGCGGTTAGAACACGCACAGTCTGTCCATTGACCTATGGAGGCATGAAGCAAATCAAACCTCTTCTTACCTGTGATTGTTGTTTATCTTCTGCGCCTTTCCCTCGCTGTGTTCAGTGAGTGAGCATGAGTGCCGTTGATGGAAGTCGCACCACTCATCACCAATATTGTAGCAAATTATCGCTGCAATAGATTTTTGTCGTACATATCCGCAGTAATTCACCCGTTCCTAGCCTCAAGCTACGGCGGGTTTTTGAGTACAGCATTGGTTTGTGCCCTTAAAATCGCCATTCTGACTTGCTTCTGGCTCATTTCTGATGATTTTCGTATAGATTTGAGTGCTGTATCCGTCCTATACTGTGTATAGCTCATCTACCATGTTGTAGAAGGAGTACGGAATCCGTCCTTCACGGGGCGGGTTTTGCTGTGTAGTCGTTATATTCTTTTTGGAGCTTTTTCTTCGTCCATCCGTATTCGACTGGATATGCCGTTACGAGAATCAGATGCGTCTGGCGTTTGGTAAGTATCACAAGGTATTCCCAGTCGCCGTAACAGAGACAGATTCGCGTGTCTCTGCCCCTCTTGTTTTCCCAGACCTTCACATTTCCACCATCAGCGTTCTCGATGACGAAACGAACCCAGCGAATCCGCTCACAACGACGGAAATTTGGCAGTCGGTTTTGTTCATCTTCACCTTCCTGAATGATGTGCCAAAACACCCATTCCTTCCCATCGACGATTCTCTGGTGCCCCAGTACGACTTTGCTTCCACGGAAATGCGGACAAGAGGCAACAAAGTCTGCATGGAAAATGCCGTAAAGCTGATCCCTGTACGGTTCCCACTTGCCGTTGTATTCAACCAAATCAGGCAGTTGCGGCATCGGTCGTCTGTGATCGCCAAATAAAGATGTTCATCTTTTCTTCCTTCGGAAGGGTCGTCCTGGTGAGCGAATACCCGGAGCGCTCACGAATATGTTCTATCAGTCTCAGCTTTGCCGCGCTCCTGGTTTCGCCGCGATGTAATGCGCTCAATGCTCCTATAAGCAGATCGGCAATCTGCATCGCCGCTACTTCATGCGAACGGATCAATTGCATCCGTTCAATGATCGCCATATTGAAGTCGTACATCTTATTACAAAGAACTTCGCGCAATTTCTTCACCTTTCTTTGTCCTTGGGTGTCCTTGATGTCGAGATAAATCCTGTGCTTATCGATGGGGCTGAGAATCACATTCAGCAGCGTGTCGAGCAACTGGTAGTACATTTTGTAATACCATTCATCGTGAGTCTGTTTGAATTTCTTGTGCGTCAGTTTTGATTTGTCCGGCACGACCAGCCCGCGAAAATGCAGATCAGGGTTGTCGAAGAAATAATCAATCAGCGCACGGTAGAAATCCTCTTTGGCAGGTGACACGCTCGTCCACTTCGCTTCAAAGTGTCTGGTGAGGCCGTGCTTCTCTTTGAGATCGCCAATATCGTCCAACACGCCGCGCACCTTTTCCAGTGGCAGCCACACCGCGCCCAGCACCATCGCCTTCTTCTTATCCGATTCAAGGTGGCAGCTTTCATCGCAGTAGATGTTGAATGTCTGGCTCATGGGAAGAGTTTAGGGACAAGACGCATCATGCGGAAGCGCTCAAAAGAGGCCGGATGAGTGAGTCTAGCGCAGGGGTGAGATCACGCATAGCAGTGAACCAATCCGTTCGCAGAAGGTGCAGGATGGGGAGCCACGAACCACTCACTTCGTTCTGGTTCATGGCAGAGCCAAATTACTACTCTCAAACCCCTTGTTTTTTTGTATGGAATAGGTAGAAAGGTGTCCGTTCTGACGATAATTGACAATATAATTTTATTTTTTTGTAATATCATATCCTATGAATACTGCCCCTTCTCGCGCGCCCGGTCACGACTACGGCCACGCGAACGAACATCGGATAGAGGGATACAGGCAGCATGGACTGACGCGCAGGGGGTTTTTGCGACTGGCCGTTGGAACGAGCGGCCTTCTTGCCCTTGGAGATATGGCCGCCGGCAACCCTCTGGTGAAGAGAATCCTGCAGCCTGCCACCGATCCGCACGCCGATGATCCCCATAAAGACCATGAACATCCGGTCGCGCCGTGGATCGATTATGCGGGCGTGGCGCTCTTTACGAGCGGCGTCGGTCGCTTGCTCAAAGGTCAAGCCATCGACACCCAGCACTACGGCGCACTTGGCGCATTGACCGCTGTCAAGTACCAGGCATCCGACGCGCACGGAAAGAAGCACCTACGCGAAGAGATCATCTCCAATGGCAAAGCATTTGCCGTGATCGCCGGCACCATTATTGCCGCCGACGGTATCAACGCCGATGTCGCAAGCGCCCACGAAGCACTCCATAAAAAGGAAATGGCCCCCGCACAGCGCGTCGCAGCCATGTGCATGCTCAGCAGCATGCTCAGTCCATTGGCTACGACCGTGGGCAGCGCGACGATACTGAAACGCATGTCGAACGACCTCTGCACGATCGACAACGCTCCAGACCCAAAGTTGATGGCAATCTGCGAAAGCCACATCAGCAACCTCTCCGGCTTTGTGCTCTTCGGCGACCCGCCGTTCATTGCCATGGTCGAGAAGTACGGCTTTGTGGAAGGTATGAAATTCCAAATGAAGATCGGTTTGCCGATGCTCCTCTACTCAACGTTCTCCTCAATGTACCGCATTAATCTCCAATTGGCACTGCATGGCGGCATGCAGGCCGCGGCGGCGAAACGCAAGGCACTGCGTGATTCGTTGGATGGATTCGTATCGACGGTGCCGTTCCTCGCCCAATTCCTCAGCCGATCGGTTGCCAATGCCGCGCGATACGTTACGCTTCAAAAAGAGCAGGATGTCGCCGGCCTGCAAATCTGGATCGGTGAAACGATGGCGCACGTCCTCGAAAACATGGCGCAGTTGCCGTTCAGCGACAAGTTCGACCCGGTTGAGGAAGATTCCACAGACGGTATGGTGCACGGCGAAGCGTACATTCGCCGACATGCGGTGAAGGAGGTGATGCAAAAACTCCTGGAGCGTATGCACAGGGGGGCAGTCCTTGCTTCCGGTACACCCCTGGACGGCATTGATGTTCCGGGAGACGACGGCACCACGGCTCCGGCGGTACAGGCCCTGCGAGACGCGATTGAGGCAGGCGACCCGGAGGCAATCCGCGCCGCAGCCACGCGCCTGGGAATCGGCGGACCGCAGCTCGAACACATCATCGACACGCTCCAGGACCTGGCAGACGTGCCGGAGGACAAACCCGATATCCCGGGAGCCTCCAAACAAGAAACCCAAAGTACCATCGCCCGCCTGATGCCGATGGCTCTGTGGAAGAAAACCTTCGATGTTGACCGCATAAAGACGGCGGTCGGACATAACCTCGGCGATGTCATCAACGTCTTCCCGTTCCAGGCCGGCTGCGTCCCGTTCCTGGTACGCGCTTTCAAGGACTGCAAAGACATGATGGAAGCGACCATTCGCGCCACGACCCCCAAGGCACTGCAAGACATCACACTCGAGGCCGCACTGTTCGCGCTCATCGAGCGGTTCAGTTCGGTGGCCGATAACTACGTCGCTTGCAAGGTTGGCCTGGAAATCATGCCGGAGAAAGGTCACGTGCCGCTCATCGCATCCATCGTCGGCGGCAAGCTCACGGCCGTAGGCAACATGGCCAACGTCGCACAGTTCTCACTGAATTCCTTCAGTCTTTCGGACTCACTCGGCCAGTGGAAAACCCACGTACCGGACGAGCTTGTTGCATTGGCCTGGACACTGCTCATCGGACGCATACAGAGCATCGGCCTCATGCGTGCACCCGCAGTTGCTTCGGATCAGCATTGAATAAAAAATGTCGGAGAGCTTCACCGGCGACATGCGGCGACATCGGCCCGCAGGACAGGATGGATATGCCGCACGATCGCCGCCTGCGCACCGCGGGAAACGCCCTGCGGGACAATAACGGGCTGCGCGTCGCCCAACTGCGCCATGGATTGCACATGCTCGAGCGCGCGTTCCGGCGCTTCCATGCTCTCGTCGCGCCACAGCAGGACGAAACGCCGATCCTCCCCGCGTCCCGGCTGCGCAGCCGGCCGTTCCTCATGGTGCATGCGCCGCTCCATCACCTGCATGAGCGCGCGGACGGCATCCGCGCCGCGTCCCACCGCCGTCGCGTAGAGCGGTATGAGGCTTCCGGGAAGCGCGCGGAGCGTCGCCCAAATCTGCTTCGACGGATTTCGTCCGGTGTTTTCTTCCTCCGCAGGCGGCCGCTTTTCCTCTTTATTAATGTTGTCGCTTTTATATCCTCCGTGCTCCGTTTCCGCTCTCTCCCGCTCCTCACGCCCGCCTTGCGCGCCATCCTCCATCCTCCGCGCATCCGCGGCGGGCGCGCTCTTGTCGAGAGCTTCGAGGACCCGCTGCCGCTCCTCCGCGACCGCTCGCTCCACAGACAGCGCCGCCCGCAATTCCGCAACCGCCTCGCGCTTCTCCTTGAAATCGACGGCATTACTCCGGAAGAACCGCCGCCATTGCGTCACGCATTCGCGTTCCAGCAAGTGATCGTTCTCCGCCTGATCCAGCAGCGACTCGTACGCGGCAACCAGGGCCTCCGCGGCGTGGATGGCCCGGGGGGCAAACTCGTCCCGGAACCGCTCCCATCCCCGTATCTCCTCTTCGTCCAGCCGCATCGCCAGGAGCGGAGCGCGCAGGGCCTCCGCTTCTTGCGCGGACGCGACGCGCAATTCCTCGAACGTCAGCCGCAGATAGTGCCGGAAGTACTTTATAATGGCGTTTCTCCTCTTTTGGAGACCATCCGCCGGATCCGGAGATGCCTGCCCCTCCGCTCGCGGCGGTTCCTGTTTTTTCATGGGCTCCGATCTTCGCACAGCAGCCACCCGGAACGCAAAGATCGCGTAAACCGCATGCTGATGCTATGCTCCCGCGGCATATGCACATCCGCAATATTGCCATCATCGCGCACGTCGACCACGGCAAGACAACGCTCGTCGATGCCCTCCTCAAGCAGGGGGGGGCATTCGCAGCGCACGAGAACGTCGGCGAACTCGTGATGGACAGCAATGTCCAGGAGCGCGAGCGCGGCATCACCATCTACGCGAAGAACGCAGCCATCCGCTACGGAGATTGCCGCATCAACATCGTCGACACCCCCGGCCATGCGGATTTCGGGTCCGAAGTGGAACGGGTGCTGCGTACCGTTGACTGCGTCCTCCTCCTCGTCGACGCCCAGGAGGGGCCCATGCCCCAGACGAAATTCGTCCTCAAGAAATCCCTGGAATTGGGGCTGCGGCCCATCGTGGTCATCAATAAAATTGACAAGCCTGCGGCAAATCCTCTGAAAGCGGTCGACCGCGTCTTCGACCTTTTCGTCAAGCTCGGCGCCAGCGATGCGCAGCTGGACTTCCCCTGCCTCTTTACGATCGCCCGCGAAGGCATCGCAAAACATGCTCTCGACGATGCGAGCAAGGATCTGACGCCGCTCTTCGAAACGATCATGACCCACGTGCCTGCAGCCGCAGAGAACACGAGTGTCCCCTTCCGCATGCAGCCGAGCAATCTCGCCTACGACAACTTCGTCGGCCGCCTCGCCGTCGGCCGCGTCTACGAAGGCATGGCACGCGTCGGCGACAGGGTCTTTATCAAAAGCGCGGCGGTGGACGCGCGCGCGGGAAAGATCACCAAAATCTTCGCGTACGAAGGCATTGAACGCAGGGAAACGGCAACGGCATCCGCCGGCAATATCGTCATCATCGCGGGCATCCCCGACATCACCGTCGGCGAGACCATCACCACCGATGAAGCGGCCGATCCCCTTCCCGCCATCCGCATCGACCCGCCCACGGTTTCCATGACCATCGGCGTGAACAGTTCCCCCTTTGCCGGCCGCGAGGGGAAGCTCCTCACCACACGACATATCCGCGAACGGCTGCTGCGGGAAGCAGAGACGAACGTCGGGCTCCATGTGGAGGAGATTCCCCACAGCGACTCCTACAAGGTATCCGGGCGCGGCGAGCTGCATCTCTCCGTTCTCCTGGAACAGATGCGCCGCGAAGGCTTCGAGCTGGAGGTCTCACGACCCGAAGTGCTCTTCCGCGAGGCGCATGGCGCGAAGGAAGAGCCCGTGGAGCACGTCGTGATCGATGTACCGGAACCGTCGGCTGGAACCGTCATCGACTTGCTCAGCCGCCGCAAGGGGGAACTCCTGGAAATGCGCACCGAATCCGCGCACACCCGCATGGAATTTACCGTCCCCACCCGCGGGCTCCTCGGCTTCCGCGGCAGGTTCATCATCGAAACACGCGGCGAGGGGATTCTCCACCATTCCTTCCTCCGGCATGAGCCTTTTAAGGGGGCGCTCCCCGGCCGCAGCGTCGGCTCGATCATCGCGATGTGCGCCGGGGCGGCGACGGCCTACGATCTCTGGAAGCTCCAGGAACGCGGCCAGCTCTTCATCGGGCCGCAGACCGCCATCTACGAGGGGATGATCATCGGCGAGTGCGCGAAAGACCAGGACATCGTCGTCAACGTCACTCGCGGGAAGAAGCTCACGAACATGCGTGCGTCGGGAAGCGATGAAGCGATCAATCTCACGCCCGTCAAACCCATGACCCTCGAACAGGCGCTGGAATACATCGGCGACGATGAGCTGGTGGAAATCACGCCGTCCAACGTGCGGCTGCGGAAAAAACTTCTCCTTGAGCATGAGCGGAAACGCGCAAGGAACGCAGTGGCCAGGTAATCCCTTCGCCATCCTGGCTCTTGCTGGCCCGATCGCAGATCCGAACCGCATCGGTCTGCGCGCGAGCCGGATGGCTCAGGGATTCCCCACCTTTTTCCTTGCTTTGGATGGTTGGTGATGATATTTTTTCCTCGCTAAGCCCACCCGTCCCTCGCGCCCGTCCTTCCGACGAGTGCGACGGCGGGTCTTTTCGCCGGCACCAGCGCTCTTGAGAAAGCCCGCGAGGTCCTCGCGGCGGAGCGTCACCGTGCTGTCCACGTTCTTGATAAGCCCGAAGGACGGGCGGTGCGCGAAGCCGATGTATTCGACGTTCTTCTTCTTCCGGCGGACGCTGTGCACGGCGGGAATGAGATCCGTGTCGGAACTGACGAGGAGGGCAGTGTCATAGGCATTGGTGTACGCGCCGATCAGCAGATCAACCGCGATGTGGACATCCACGCCCTTCTCCTGGAACACCCCCTTGTTCTGCAGCATATGACCGTACTCGATGCGCCATCCGCAACGCTGCAGATGCGCGACGAGACGCTGCTGTCCGCTCCGGAGCTCTTCGCTCTTCGCGTCGCCGCGCGCGCGGACCTTCCCGATGTAGTACGTCGCGGAAACGACCCTCCTCCCATGCGCGAGGAACCGCGCGAACGCGCCGTAATCGAACTCCGCGAGCCCCCTCAATCCCAGCTCCCGCAGGTAGTGGTACATATTGCTGCCATCAACGAGAATCACGATGCGCTTGGGCGCCATATCGCAAGGAAGTGTACCGGAAACATCCCTCCGTCGGGCGACGGGGAATGTTGCCGTCATTCCTTCTCTTTAGAAGCCAAACCAATGGAGAACTCTCCCGAAGACACCCGATTCCGCGCTGAAAGGCTCTGCCGTTTCCCCCGCCTCTGTCTCCGCATCGGACGGCCACTCCGTTGTATCCTGCTCCTCTTCGCCACGCATCAGCCCGCCTTCCCCGGGAAGGACTTCTTCCGCCGCGCCATGCGGCTGCTGGGAAGATGGAGATAGAGACGAAATGGCGTCCTGCAGCTGCCGCACAAGGCTTTGCAGTTCATAGAGCTCCAGCTCTAATTGCTCATTCTTCTGCAGCAACGCCGCATTTTCCTCGTGCTCCACTCTCAATTTCTCCGCAAGCCCCTGAATGATTTCCCTCGTCGCACTGTCCGCCATCGACGGCATAACCGTCTCCTCATCTCGTTCGTGGCGCACCGGAGCCGGAACGGCAGAAGATTGTTCCGGAACGACGACCGGCGCCGCTATGACATTATCGTCGTCCGTGGGCTGCGGCAGGGCGATCCTCTCTTCCTCTATCGGCTCTTCCCACAGTGGCGGTGCTGCCCTGTCTCCCGCTGGCATCCCCTGAAATTCCGGAAGCGGCGGCCTGGACGTCGGCATTGCGTCCGACGGATAGACTGCAAGATCCGGACGTTCAGGCATCGGCGGCATTGCGGATGGATAGGTCGGCGCAATACCTGCGGCTGGCGCCTGTGGCAAACCGGGAAGTGGCCAAGCATCGCTTCCCGGAAGAGGCACGACGGTGCGGGAGAAATCTTCCATGTTCAGCTGTGCAAACAACCGGTCAGCCGTCGAAAAAACAATGGAACAGAGAACGACGGCCGTGACCCCTTTCCAGGAAAACCGCATGGCAGACATAAGGAGATTTGGTATGGATGTATGTTATTATTATAGCAAAATTAACAATTTTCGCAACATACGAAAACTGCTGCAATGGGGCCTCTGCGGTACTGTCGGGCCATGCAGTGGATCCACGCCGTTCTCCTCGGCATTCTCGAGGGCATCACGGAATTCCTCCCCGTCTCCTCCACCGGCCACCTCATTCTCGCGGAGAAGCTGCTCGCTCTCCCCCCTTCCGGCTTCGCCGCGAGCTTTACGATCGCCATCCAGTGCGGCGCCATTTTTGCGGTCCTTGCGCTCTACGGACGGACGCTCCTCGTCTCCCGGACGCTGCTTCTCCGCCTCTTCGCCGCCTTCCTCCCCACGGCATTCTGTGGCGCCATCCTGTACGGCATCGTGAAAGCGATCTTCCTCCAGAGCACCTCCATCGTCCTCGCGTCCATGCTCGCAGGAGGGGTCGTGCTCCTCCTCTTCGAGCTGTTTCTGTTACCAAAAACTTCTCAGCCCCCCACCTTGAGCCCCGACCACGGGGAGAGGGAATCCTCATCCGCCCTTGAGCTCATCACCTACAGCCAGGCCATCGGCATCGGACTCCTGCAGTCGTTCTCAATGATTCCCGGCGTCTCCCGCTCTGCGGCAAGCATCATCGGAGGACTCGCACTGGGGCTTCCCCGCCGGACCGCCGTCGAGTTCTCTTTTATCCTCGCCGTCCCCACGATGATCGCGGCAACCAGCCTGGATCTCGCAAAAAGCGGCGCCGCGTTCACCGGCAATGAGTGGGCACTCCTCGGCGTCGGCGCCGCCGCCGCCTTCCTCGCCGCCCTCGCGGCGATCCGCTGGCTCCTCCGCTTCCTCCAACGCCACACTTTCATCCCCTTCGCTGTGTACCGCATCCTCGCGGCACCGGTGTTCTGGTTCTTGCTCCTATGATAGGAAAGAGGGCCTTCTCTTACTTCCGTATCGTTACGGTTTTTTCCCATTTCCAAAATCTCGTCGGTGGCGGAACACCCCTGCGAGGATCCCATTCCCCAACCAATGGACGCAGCGCGAAGATGATGCTCCGCGCGCCTTCCGCCCCCCCGGGAACTGCATGAAGGGTTCCACTCAATGTGTAGACCATCGGTGGTAACGGCCGGCCGGATTGGAAAGAAAATCGATGCTCTTTTCCCTCGGCATGGATAATCAACACCCCATCCGCACGCACCAGAGCCAC
The DNA here is from genome assembly GCA_964632925.1 of uncultured Candidatus Peribacteria bacterium. Taxonomy (GTDB): domain Bacteria; phylum Patescibacteriota; class Gracilibacteria; order Peribacterales; family Peribacteraceae; genus 01-FULL-54-110. The sequence continues at coordinate 3,346 of CAZWCH010000005.1, read as the reverse complement.
CCCAGCAAGAACTTTCCAGTTCTCTGCGGTACCAAGCGGGGCCGGTTCTTCCTCCATGGACTTCGGAGTAGGCACCGGCATTTCCTTCTTGGTGGAGGCACCACTCTTCGCAGCATCAACCCCTTTCTCCCATGCTCTTGGGACTTCCGCTTCGCTGTAGTATCGACCGTCATACTTCATATTTTTTCCCCGAAATTCCGCAGAAATTTCCGACGGCGTATCGAGCGTTGGCAGTCGATACCCCTTGGGGAGCACCCATACCTTCTCTGTATCCCAATCCTTCGTCTTCAGGAAGTACCGTCCATCAACTTCTACGTGTCCATGTCCAATGACAGCAACCCGTCTCGTTTCGATGCTTCCTTCTTCTTTCGCTTTTCCTTCCGCCCCACCATCAGACGGGCGCGTTTTCTCCGCAGGCGTAACCATGGTAACGCGCACGTCGAGCGGCGACGGCGGCTTTGGCGCCTCCACCCCCGCGCCGCCACATCCGGCACCGCCAACAAGACCGGCCACAAGAAGCATATTATGCGCCTGCCCAAGGAGTCCGCGAATTGTGCCGCCGCCATTGTTGGTGGCCTTCTTCCCCCCTTCATTCTTTTCGTTCTCCGGCCTAGACTCTTGCCGCTGTTTCATATTTATATTATAATGCATAGATGGCAGTAATGTCAAGATTCCCTGCGCTGTTCGCGGCCCTCCTTCTCGCCGTTTCTCTGACTGGGGAGATGGCGCTCGCCCAAGCCACCGCCATCGACACCGCGCGCCTCGCCGCCCTCTATGAGACGGCGCTCCAGCGCCCGGATGATTCCTACCTCCAATCCCGCATCGAGGAAGAGCGCGCACGGATCCGCGCCGGCATCAATCAGGAACTTACCATCGGCATCGCGACCATCGAAAAAGAGAGGGAAGGAGGTGATCTCGCCACAGGGAGACAGCGCCAGGAAAAAGTCCTCTCCTTCTTGAAGGAGGAACGGCAGGAATCCGCGGTGGATTTATCCCTCCTCCAGGAAGAGGAGAAAAGTATCTACCTCGCGCCCGCAACAGCGACGGGGATCCTCGAGGAATACCGCCTCACCCAAAGCCACAGCGACCTCCTCGCGAAAAAGGCGGCCATCGAAGAGCGCATCACAGCCATCGAGTCCCTCCTCCCTCTCCAGCAGGAACGTCTGCAGAAACTGAACACCCGGCAGTGGATCAATCGCTTCTCCCTCCTCATCCGCATCGCGTCCATCGGAGGCATGTTCCTCGCGTTCGTCATCCTCGAACGGTTCGTCCGCATGCTCATCCTCCGCCGGTTCAAGCAGCCGAACCAGCGCTATCTCTTCTCCAAGATCTTCCCGGGCATCGTGTACACCACTCTGGGCATGTGGGTCATCGGACTTCTCTTCGCCAGCTTCCCCGGCGCCATCACCTCCCTCGGCATCGTCGGCGCCGGCCTCGCTGTGGCGCTCCAGGACATCGTCAAAGACTTCGTGGGATGGTTCGTCATCGTCCAGCGCCGCCCCTTCACGCTCGGCCACCGCATCGCCATCGGCCCGTACACCGGCGACGTCATCGACATCGCCGTCCTGCGGACCACGCTCCTCGAAGTAAGTCATCCGGGGGGCGCCACGGCGGCCGGCCCCCTCGATGCCCTTGAACGCACGGGAAAAACGCTCCTCGTCCCGAATTCCCTCATCCTCACGCAACCCGTCCTCAACTACCACGCGACCTCCGACTACCTCAAGGCGGAGATGCAGGTGACGATCACGTACGAGTCCGACTGGAAGAAGGCGGAACAGCTCCTCACCCGCCTCGTCGAGGAAGTAACGGCGCCCTACACGGAAGAGGCCCTGAAGCAACACAAGCGCCGGATGTGGATTTACCACGAGGCGAAGGAACCGACGGCCGCCACGGTGTATATGGAGGCCGGAGCAAGCGGCATCATCTTCACGCTCCGGTTCCTGCTCCCTATCGGCGCCCGCCGCTTCGTCACCACCACGATCACGCGACGCGTCCTCGAAGAATTTGCGAAGGAGAAGATCGACATCGCCTACCCGACCTCGCGGGTGATCCCGACGCCTCCGTCATGATCCCTCTCCCCGCGGGAGAGGGCAGGGTGAGGGGCTTCCCTTACCATAATCCCTTCGTGACGGAGCAACCAACGCTTTCGCCATGTTCCCCAGGCATACCCGCCGACGGCGGCGCCGGTCGGAACCACGCGATGGCACGGGATGACGATTGCAAGGGGATTGCAGGAAACGGCGGCGCCCACTGCCCGCGCTGCCCGCGCATACCCGCACCGCCCGCCCAACTCCCCATACGTCATGCTCTCTCCCCACGGCACCGCGAGAAGCGTCCTCCAGACGGATCGCTGAAATTCCGTACCCGTCGGAGCTATGCGGAGCGCGCGCATGTCCTTCCGCCTGCCGCAGAAGTATTCCTGCAGCTGTTCCACGCATTCTCTGAGCGCCGACGGCACACGCTCCCGTACCCGTTCCCGAAGACACATACGATGCTCGTCCCACCCATCCAAGAATGCCACACTCGTTACACCATCGTCTGTCCCGCTGATACGGAGAACCCCGATAGGCGATGCATGGTGCGTAACAGCAATCTCCACAGAAGCGGAGCGTACACAACAAGATGCTCTCCGGCTATGATGCCATCATGCTCTTCACCTTCCATCATCGTTCCGGCTCCTCCGTGGGTTCTGCCTTCCTCTTCTTCGGCAGCCTCTGTATCGCTTTCGGCTTTGCGATCCTCCTGGCCCCCAACCTCCTCGCGTACTTCGTCGCAAGTCTCCTCATCATCATGGGAATCTCGCTCTTGGGAACATGGTGGAAGTTACGATGACTGTTCCAGATCACCCTCTCCCCGCGCCTGCCCGCCGGAGCCTTGGCGAAGGAGGGGGAGAGGGCAGGGTGATGGGCTGCTTTTTCCATCACAAAATTTCCGGATTGCCTGCGCGCGCTTTGCTCTCTTGAACGCACATTCACGTATTCTCCGGAGAAGCACCTCACGGAGATTGATGTCGAGAGCGCGTGTTTTCTGCCGGAGCCACCCCAAAACCGCTCCATGGGAAGCCGGATCACGCTGCAGCGCCATTATGCCCAATTGCGCCAATTGATGGGTCGCCGCACTTCGCAGGTGATGGATATCGCGCTGGACCGCGGCGATGTCGGCATGGTAGCGGCTCCAGCTAGCCTCCAGGAGATCATCTTCGAGCGACGGCTCCTCTTGTTTCTCCGGAAATCTCTCGACAAATGCACCCATTTCCCCAGATACTACCCATCATGGACGTTATGGCAATACAAGTTGATACGAGTCCGCCGCGGGAATCGTGTCCCGTCTGCCGCGGAACCCTCGT
>CAZWCH010000004.1:0-23133 GCA_964632925.1 uncultured Candidatus Peribacteria bacterium | reverse complement strand
AGCTCTATGCGCAGAAGCACACGGGCCGCGCGCGGCGCGGCGCCGTCCGGTCGCCACTTCTGCGTGGTGGCGGGAAGACGTTCGGTCCGCGCAATACGCGGAATTTTACGCATGATATGCCGAAGAAAATGCGCCGCGCCGCGCTCTTTTCCTGCCTGTCGTTCCAGGCGAAGCGCGGACTCGTCGTCGGTGTGCAGGAATATCCCGATCGTATCAAGACCAAGGATTTTGTCGCGTTCCTCGCGAAACTTCCGGTCGAGAGCGGCCGACAAATCCTGTTCGTCGCCGCGGGACCGCATCGAGGATTGGCGTTCAGCAGCCGCAATGTCCCCAGGCTCAAGGTGATTACCGCCCCGTATCTCAACCCGGAGGACATTCTCCGTTCCTATCACATCGTCTTCCTCGTGGATGCGCTGAAGAAAGCGGAAGAGATCTTCGGGAAGCAACAGAAAATGTCATTAAAATCCTCGTAGCCTATGGATCTCGCAAGCGTCATCGTCGGCTCGGTGCTCACGGAGAAGTCGGAACGGCTGAAGGCGGCGCGGACACACACGCTGCGCATCGCGCAGGGAGCGACGAAGGTGGAGGTGCGTCAGGCGCTGAAGAAGTTGTACGACGTCGACGTCGAGCGCGTCCGTGTTCTCCAAGTGCGGCCAAAACGCCGCCTTCTTGGGTCGGGTCGGGTCATGGAGAAGCGTCACTGGTGGCGGAAGGCCCTTGTGACGCTTCGGGAGGGGAGCCGCGCTCTCGACCTTACTTCCGTACGAACGCCGTAGCGCCTACACTCTGTCCCCATGCCTCTGCGCCACTATAAACCAACGAGTCCTGGTCGACGGAAAATATCCGGCGCGGACTTTACGCAGCTGACGAAGAAAGAACCGGAGAAGTCGCTGGTACGGGGGAGGAAGCGCCTGTCAGGGCGCGATAGCGCCGGACGGGTGTCCATCCGCCATCGCGGCGGGGGGCACAAGCGCCTCGAGCGATTCGTTGATTTTCGCCAGCAGGGGCGCGATGGCATCGTCGGCAAGATCATCGCCGTCGAGTACGATCCCAACCGGTCGGCGCGCATTCTCCTCGTGCAGTACTCTGATGGGCAGAAGCGCTACGTTCTTGCGGCGGAGGGACTCCGGTGCGGCGATACCATTGTCAGCGCTGCGCAGACGAAAGTGAAGACCGGCAACCGGATGCAGCTCCAGCATATTCCCGTCGGGTATAAGGTATATAACGTCGAGCTGCAGATCGGGCGCGGCGGCCAGATTGTCCGGTCCGCGGGAACGGCGGCGACGCTCCTTGGATTTGATGGGGAATATGCGCTCCTTCAGCTTCCAAGCGCGGAAGTGCGCCGCATCCGCCGGGAGTGCATGGCGAGCATCGGCACGCTCAGTAATGCCGAGCATAACCTCGTGCGCATCGGGAAAGCGGGACGTTCCCGCTGGCTCGGGCGCAGGCCCGAAGTGCTTGGAAAGTCCATGAATGCCGTCGATCACCCTCATGGGGGAGGAGAAGGACACAGCCCCATCGGACTTCCCGGCCCGAAGACTCCCTGGGGAAAACCTGCTTTAGGAGTGAAAACACGAAGGAAAAAGCGCTTTTCGAACGCATACATCATCCGCCGTCGCCTCAAAAAATTACGGAAGAAATAGTATGTGGACGATGGCGACAATGTTCGGCTATCCTTTGCCCAAAGCTCACAATGCTGACCGTGCGCTCTCCTGCCCCTTTTTCTTCTAGTATGTCCCGCTCGCTCAAAAAAGGCCCCTACGTCGACCCGCGTCTCATGCGGAGGATCATGAAGATGGTGGATGCCGGGGAGAAGAAAATCGTGAAGACGTGGTCGCGCGACAGCGATATCGCGCCGGAATTCGTCGGTTTCACGTTCGCGGTGCATAACGGGAAGGAATTCACCCCCGTGTACGTTACGGAACAGATGGTGGGACATAAGCTCGGAGAGTTTTCCTGGACGACGAAATGGAAGGGGCATGGCGGGAAGCTCGCGGCGGCGCAAGTAGCCGGTGCCCCTGCTCCCGTAGCCGCCCCCGCTCCAGCCGCCGCCAAAAAATAATATTTCTCTCTACGTCGTCCTACTTCCTACTTCCTGCCGTGAAAGCCCTCCTCCACTCCGCCCGCATTGCCCCCAAAAAAGCGAACATCATCGCGCGGATGGTCCGTGGAATGCCGGTGCCGGAAGCGCAGGATCTCCTAGCGCGGACGCACAAGAAAGCGGCGCGCCTGTTTGGGGATCTGCTCGCATCCGCCGTGGCGAATGCCGCGCACAATGATCGGCAGGATCCGCATGTTCTTATGGTGAAAGAGGTCGTGGTGAACCAGGGGAGTGCGTACAGGAGAGGGGTGCCGATGGCGCGCGGGCGCGTGCGCCCCATGCGGAAGTTCCTGAGTCACCTTTCCGTCACGCTCGGCGTGATGGAGGATAAGGTTTCCTCCTCCTAACTATGGGTCAAAAAGTCAATCCCAACGGCTTCCGTATCGGCTTCACCCGGACGTGGCCGAGCATGTGGTTTGCGGAGCGAGCGCGCTACAGGAAGCTTCTTTTGGATGATCTGCGCATCAGGCGTTTTTTGCAGAAAAGACTGAAGGAAGCCGGCGTGAGTCTCGTCGAAATCGAGCGGACGAAGAAAGTTTCCGTCGTCATCCACACGAGCAAGCCCGGCGTGATCATCGGAAAGCAAGGAGCGGCCATTGAGGAGCTGCGTCACATACTCGAGAAAGAATTCGGCGGAACATTCGCCGTGGAAATTCGGGAGGTCAGAAATCCCGATGCCGACGCGGAAGTTGTCGCGGAGACGATTCAGGGGCAAATCACGCGCCGGATGCCCTATAGGCGCGCGGTGAAAATGGCCTTGGAGAAAGCGATGCAGGCGGGGGCGGTGGGGGTGAAGGTTTTGGTCTCCGGACGCCTGAACGGAGCGGAAATTGCCCGATCCGATCTTTTCAAAGAGGGGAATATTCCTCTCCAGACGCTCCGTGCGAACGTGCAGTTCGCGCGGCGTCACGCGGTGACGAAGTTTGGAACGATCGGCGTGCAGGTGTGGATGTACAAGGGGATGGTGTTCAAAAACATACGTCATTTGCATACATCTTCTCTCCCCGCTTCCCATGCTTGAACCGAAGAAAATCCGCCGTCGGAAGCAGCACCGTCTCCGCAGCGCATGCCGGGGGAAGGCGCAGAGGGGGGCGCAGCTCTCTTTTGGGGCATACGGCCTGAAAGCAGTCAGCGGAGGGGGGGTGACTGCCAGACAGTTGGAAGCGGCACGGAAGGCCATTACGCATACGATCCAGCGTGGTGGAAAGATTTGGATTCGCGTGTTCCCCCACACGCCGGTGACGCGCAAAGCCGCAGAGGTGCCGATGGGCCAGGGGAAAGGAACCCCGGAGTATTACTGTGCGAATGTCCAACGTGGCACCGTTCTCTTTGAGATGGATGGTGTTGCGGAAGGGATAGCACGGGAAGCGTTGCGCCTCGCCGGTCACAAGCTCCCGTTGCAGACAAAAATCGTCATGCGACACGCATCTTCTCATCACGCTCTATGCTGACAAAGCGCGGAATCGTCACATCGGCAAAAATGACCGGAACCGTCACGGTGACGATACACCGGCGCAAGCCGCATCCGTTGTATCGAAAAGCATTCCGCGTGAGCAAAAAATTCCTCGTGGATGCGAAGGGTCTGGAGCTCGGCGTGGGGGATGAAGTGCTCATTGTGGAATGTCGGCCGCTCTCCAAGAGAAAACGCTTTAAGGTTGCTGAAATTCTCAAGCAGGCGCCGCGGGTTGGGGAGATTGCTGAAGAGGCGGGGCTGGGGGAAGCGATGCACCCTTCGATTCCCCCCAACCCATGATTCAACTGCAGACATACCTCAATGTTGCGGATAATACGGGCGCCAAGCGCGCGATGTGCATCCGTGTTTGTGGCGGAAGTCACCGGCGCTATGGGCATGTGGGAGACGTGATTGTGGTGACGGTGAAGGAAGCGGAGCCGCGCGGCGTCGTGAAGGCGAAAACGATCGAGCGTGCGGTGATTGTGCGGACGAAGTCCCTCACGCGACGGAAGGACGGAAGTGGCATCCGTTTCGATGACAATGCCTGCGTCATTATCCAACCGGACGGCCTTCCGAAAGGGACGCGGGTTTTTGGCCCCGTCGCGCGGGAACTTCGTGCGAAAGGGTACCTCAAGATTCTTTCCCTTGCCCCCGATGTCCTCTAACCCCTCCATCCGCCAACCAGGTTTTAGGTCTCAGGTGTTAGCTTTTAGTGTTGCCGTTTTTTTCACCTATAACCTATTACCTATAACCTATCACCTCGTATGAAGCTCCGCGCTGGCGACACTGTCGTCATCATTACCGGCAAAGAGAAGGGAAAAACAGGGAAGGTGATTCGTGTTTTCCACGAGACCGGCCGTTTGGTGGTGGAAGGGGTGAATATGCGGATCCGTCACCAGAAAAAGACGCCGCAGCGCCCCGGGCAGATCGTCCGCTACGAGGCGAGCATCCATGCGAGCAATGCGATGATGGTTGATCCAAAAACAGCGAAACGGACGCGCATAGGAATGATGCGGGGAGAGCAGGGGAAGCAGCGGGTGGCAAAGAGGAGTGGCACCGCGCTCGAGCGGGGAAAAAGAGCGGTGGAGAAGCGGCGGCGAGAAAAGCTGCCGGAGGAACAGAAGAAAGGGAAGACAGAGGACACTGTCCGCGAGCCATTCTGGAAGCGCGCATTCCGGACGGGGGCACAGGCGACAGAGCGGTCGGGGGAGAGCCGCGATCGTCAGGAGGAAGTGGATAGAAGCTCTGTGGGGAGCGTTCGACGTTCTCGTGAAAGCAGCTGATCTATGACGTATGTTTCTCTCCATGACCGGCTGCGGGGTGAAATTGTGCAGACGCTACGGAAAGAGCTTGGCGTGGAGAATGTGCATGCGCTCCCGCGCCTGGAGAAAGTGATTGTCAATGTCGGCATTCATCGCAGCACGATGGAGGGGAAGGAGTTCGTCGAGCACATTTCCGATGTTCTGGCGAAGATCACAGGACAGAAACCCTCGTTCCGCCCATCGCGAAAATCCATCGCGAATTTTAAGATCCGCCAAGGCATGATCGTCGGTGTCATGGTGACGCTGCGCGGTCGGCGCATGGAAGCTTTTATCGACCGCCTCGTGAGTTTTGTATTGCCGCGCATCCGTGATTTTCGCGGCCTCCCCCCCCGGTTCGACGGTCGTGGGAATTACGCAGTGGGTTTGAGCGAGTATGCAGTTTTCCCCGAAGTTCCGCCGCCGCCCGACGCGCGACAGCTCTTCGGGATGCAGATTCAACTCTGTCTGCGGTCGGCGGATGACCGCAGTGCGCATGCCCTGCTCCGTGCCATAGGGTTCCCCTTCCGACAGGAACGCCCGAGCGCAGGTAAGCAATCATTGCCCCAGCCCTAGCCCTATCCCTATACTCTTGACCCATGGCCCGCCTCGCACTCGTCAATCGGCAACGGTCGCATCTCGCAGCATTCCTGCGGGAGAAGGCGGCCGGCCGCCGCCCGCACATGCCGACGCGGGTATACAACCGCTGTGCTCTCTGCGGACGCCGGCACGGGCACATACGGTTTTTTGGCATATGCCGCATCTGTTTCCGGGAATATGCGAGCAATGGCGACATTCCCGGCGTAACCAAATCCTCTTGGTAGCGGTATGGCGTATGTGACGGACCCCATCGGCGATCTCCTGACTAGGATGCGCAATGCGCAAGCCGCGCGGCGCTTGGGATGTCAGGCCCCGTGGTCCGTTCTCAAGCAAAAGCTTTGCGAGCTTCTCGTACGCGAACGATGGCTCCAGGAGGTGCAGATAATTGGGGAGGAACCGAAACGCGAGATCAAGGTGACGTTTGTTCCCGGGAAAATACTTGCCCTGAAGCGCGTGAGCAAGCCCGGTCGTCGGTGGTACGTACCAGCGGCTGATCTGCGGCCGGTTCTCCGCGGATTCGGTGTTGCGGTGTTGACGACCAGTCAGGGGGTGATGACGGATAAAGAAGCCCGGAAGAAGAACGTCGGTGGAGAAGTTCTCTGCACTATTTCATAACAATGATCCACAATCCTCGTCCCTAATTCTTCATTCTTAATTCTGAACGCCTATGTCTCGTATTGGTCGAAAACCTGTGGCTATTCCTTCCGGGGTGACCGTAGAGGTGACCGGGAGTGGCGTGAAAGTTGCCGGCCCGAAGGGTACCCTCTACTTCCCCCTTCCCACTGGCGTTACCCTGCGCGTAGATGGGGAGACGGCGCATATCGAGGCGCAGGAGGGGAAGAGTGCATTTCATGGTTTAAGCCGCGCTTTCGTCGCGAATATGGTGCGCGGCGTGTCCGTGGGGTACGAGAAGAAACTTGAGATTGTGGGAGTGGGGTATCGGGCGCAATTGAAGGGGAAGACGCTGGAACTTCGCGTCGGCTTTACGCATCCCGTCGATATGGCGATTCCCGCCGGCCTGGAAGTGACGCAGGAAGAGAAGAACAAGAACATTCTTATTATCCGCGGAAGCGACAAGGGGATTGTCGGGCAATTCGCGGCGTCTGTCCGTTCCGTGCAACCACCGGAACCGTACAAAGGGAAAGGAATACGGTACGTCGGAGAGGCCGTCCGGCGAAAGGTGGGGAAGGCGGCTGCCGCAAAGGCGCCGGGAGCATCGTAGTCCTGCTTGCGCATCCTGCCGTTCACTGTACGTTGTATCCTGCCACTCATGCGACGCGTTCCTCTCCAGAACCGGCTGCAGCGAAAAAACCGCATCCGGCGGAAGGTACGGGGGAGTGCCGCGCGGCCACGGATGAGTGTCTTTCGCTCGCTCCGCGCCATCTATGTGCAGGTCATCGACGATGACGCGCGCTGCACGATTGCCGCGGCGTCTACAAAGGAGTGCAAGACGCCCCCGAATATGAAAGGCGCGGCGGTCCTTGGTGAGCGCATAGCGGCGAAGGCGGCGGATAGAGGGGTGAAGAAGGTGGTGTTTGACCGCAATGCGTACAAGTACCATGGCCAAGTGAAAGCCCTTGCCGATGCTGCCCGGAAGTCCGGCCTCCTCTTCTGTCTGCTCCTCTCTGCTCACTACTTACTCCTCTCTACTCATTGGATGTATGGCTAAGACATCAAACCCCGGACGGCACCGTGATCGTCACAAGGAACCTTCGGAATTCGCAGAAACGACGTTGTCGGTAGACCGCGTGACGCGCGTGGTGAGGGGGGGGCGGCGCATGCGGTTCCGTGCCATCGTCGTAGTGGGCGATCGCAAGGGGCGCGTCGGGTTGGGTACCGGAAAAGCCAACGAGGTGCAAGTTGCGGTGCAAAAAGCGACGCGCTACGCGCGGAAGAATATGGTGAAGGTTCCGCTCAAGGGTGGAACTCTTCCTCATGAGGTCGACGTGAAATTCAAGGCAGCGCATATTCGGCTGCTTCCTGCATGCGAGGGGACGGGGATCATCGCCGGAGGGGCGGTCCGCGTCATTCTGGAGCATGCGGGGGTATTGGATGTGCTCAGCAAGCGCTTCGGAACGTCGAATACCCTCGTGAATGCTCAAACGGTCATGCGTGCTCTCCATACATTCCATCAGTGATCATGCTGCACACGCTCCGCCCATCGCCGCATTCACGGAAGCGCCGCCGCCGCATTGGCCGCGGCATAAGCGCCGGAGGGGGGAAGACCGCCGGACGCGGGACGAAAGGGCAACATGCGCGGACAGGGAAGGGGCGCCGCTTCGGCTTCGAGGGGGGACAGACGCCTCTTCTTCGTCGGCAGCCGAAGCTGGGGGGATTCAGAAATCCGCGCCGCACGGTCTTTGCCGTACTCAATGTTTGGCGTCTCGAGGAGGCGCTGGAAGCCGGAACCTATGATGCGGAGGCTCTCCGCTGCCGTCGGCTCGTCCGCGGTTGCCATCCGGTCAAGATTCTCGGGCATGGTGTATTGACCAAGAAGCTGACGCTTACCGTCCATGCCGCGTCGAAGCGCGCTCGCGCGGCAGTGGAGGGTGCTGGTGGGAAGCTTGTGATTATCAAAAAAAGAGACCTAAAACCTAACACCTAAAACCTAACACCTCGCATGTTCTCCTACCTCCACCAAATCTGGCATTCCGAGGCCTTACGGCGGCGCATCCTTTGGTCAGTGGCGCTCCTCGTCGTTTATCGCATGGTCGCGCATATCACCATTCCCGGCGCAGATCCCGGCAGAGCAGCGGCATCCTCGGTGTCTTCACCGCCCTCACGGGAGGGAATATCGGCAATTTTTCCGTCGTGCTCCTTGGGCTGGGACCGTACATCAATGCGTCCATCATCATCCAGCTCTGCACGGTGATTTTCCCGAAACTGGAGTCCCTGGCCAAAGAGGAGGGGGCGCAGGGGCAGCAGCAGCTGAATCGTTACATGCGGTATCTCACGCTCCCGCTCGCCTTTCTTCAGAGCTACGGATTCCTTCTCCTCCTCAGCCGTGGCGGCGTCGATCTCGTGGATACGTCGTTCCCCGGCGTTCTGTTCCCCATGCTCTCCGTGACGGCGGGATCCCTGTTTCTTATGTGGTTGGGGGAGATGATCACGGAAAAGGGGATCAGCAATGGAATTTCTCTCATCATCTTCGTCGGGATCGTCGCGGAGTTTCCGTCGAGCTTGGGCGCCGTATTCTTCTCCGGCGCCGGGAAAGCGGAACCGTTCATCTTTTTCGTGGCGCTTTCCATCGCTCTTCTCGTCGCGATCGTCCTCTTCACCGATGCGCAGCGCCTGCTTCCCATTACCTATGCGAACCAGGGGGCGGGTCGCGGCGTGCAGGGACACCTCCCCATCCGCCTGAACCAGGCGGGGATGATTCCAATTATTTTTGCGGTCTCCCTCATCACGCTCCCGCAAATTTTCGCGCAGTTCATGGCGACGGCGCCGAATTTCCAAGGGGTGGTGCGTTTCATCAATACGTATCTCAACCCATCGACTCCTAGCGTCATATACCTCGCATGTTATTTCGCGCTCGTTATCGCCTTTACGTTTTTCTTCGTCTCCGTAACATTTCGTCCGGACCAACTGGCGGAGACCATCCAGAAGCGTGGCGGCTTTATTCCCGGGATACGTCCGGGGGTTCAGACGGCGGCCATTATTGCCAAAACGAGCAACCATTTGAATCTTTGGGGAGGGACGTTCCTTGCGACAATCGCAGTGATCCCCCTCCTCTTTACGCGCTATTCCACATTGAGTAGTGCTGATCTTCTCATCTCCGGCTCGGGGATGATCATCATCGTCGGCGTCGTCATGGACCTCATCCGACAGATCAATGCGCAGATGCTGGCACATGACTACGAAAAGCTTGTATAGGTCTGGCTAAGAAGCTCGTCTTATGGATCTCGTTCTCTTTGGTATTCAAGGCTCCGGCAAGGGGACGCAGGCGCGGAAGATCGCCGCGGAGTTTAGGTACGACATTTTCGAGACGGGGGCGGAACTTCGGGGAATCATCGCATCCGGGAGCGATCTTGGGAAAATCGCAGCGTCCTACATGGATAGAGGTAACCTTGTCCCGCTCTCTCTCGTCATGCAGGTGACGAAGGAAGCGATTCTCGCAAGAGCCAAGACGCAGAAGATTCTCTTTGACGGCATTCCGCGTGACATGGAGCAAATGCAGGCATTCGATGCGATGATGGCGGAAGTGGGCCGAACGTTCCGCTGTCTGCATATCCTCCTTCCGGAGGAGGAAGCATTGCAGCGTATCCTCGGCCGCGCGAAGGTGGAAGGGCGCGTGGATGATTCCGACGAAGCCTACATCCGCCGCCGCATGCAGATTTTTCGCGAGAGGACATTGCCGGTGATCGACGAGTACCGGAGGCAATGGAAACTGGTCGATGTTAATGGAAAGGGGACCGTAGAGGAGGTCTACAGATGCATACGGAAAATTTTGGCTTGATGGAGGGCTAGATCCCGTGCAACATAACAACCCCTCGCTCTCTACACTGCCACCCATACCCCAGTGTCAGATTTACATAGAAGAGGGGAATGGCGTTCCCACTCAAAGACATTACACCGACACAAGCCCCGTGTGTTTCTCGAGACGGATGATACGATCCTCGTGCTGCTCCAAGCGATCTTTGAAGATGCCCTTGAAATCGTAGACGATATTCTCAGCGACGACGTTCATGTGCTGCGTCAGCTCTTCCGCAAGCCGCTCGAACTTGGCATCCATCCTTTCTTCCAACTTCTTCAGTTCCCTTGCTGTCGCTAATGTCCTCAGGTCCGCCTTTGTTGCCAGTGGTTGTCTCTTCTGTACCATCGGTGAAAAGTGTAGATCATCCCTTCTTGCTCGACAAGAATATGTACACTGCATCCCATGCCCCAGTGTCAGATCTACACCGATGAGGAAATTTCGTCTCTCCGAAAAGGAGGGAAGATCCTCCGCGACTGTCTGGACTACGTTGGGGCGCTGGTGCGTCCCGGGATCACGACGGGGGAGCTCGATCGCGCTGCGGAAACATTCATACGCGATCACGGAGGGGAGCCAGCGTTCAAGGGATACAAGGGATTCCCGGCGACGCTCTGCGTCTCGGTGAATGAAGAATGCGTCCATGGGGTTCCGGGGAAGCGCGTGCTCAAAGAGGGGGACATTGTTTCGCTCGACGGTGGCGTGCTTTTTCATGCGCTCTATACCGATGCCTGCGTGACGGTGCCAGTTGGTTGCGTATCAGACGACGCGCGAAGTCTTGTGCATGCGACGGAAGAAGCGCTTACAGAAGCCGTCCGTGTTGTGCGGAGTGGCGCGAGAGTCGGCGACATTTCTTCCATCATCCAGCGGGTGGCGGAGAAGGCCGGGTGCCGCCCCGTCCGGTCTCTCACGGGACATGGAGTGGGCCGGGGACTCCATCTTTTCCCCGACGTCCCCAACAGCGGCAGGGCGGGGACCGGGCCGGAACTTCCCGCGGGGACAGTGATCGCCATCGAACCTATTTTTTCCCTAGGAAGTCCGGATGTTCGATGCCGCCGGGACGATGGATGGACATTGGTGGTTTCCGACGGGGCCCTTTCCGCCCATAGCGAACATACAATTCTCGTGCAGGAACGCGGTTGTGAGGTTCTGGCGTAGTTTCCCTCTCCCCGCGTCCATTCGATTTGACTCAGGGCGCCCTGAGCTTGCCGAACGGGCGGGATAGGGTTAGGGTGAGGGGCTTTCAACATTCACCGAACAATAATTTAAAATAAAATCAACACGTTTTTAGTTTTTCGCCATAAAAAGAGGAAAAACTGCTTGCGGGAGCCACTACAGCTATCTAGAATGCCTTGCACATTTGTCAAGGCCCTTTCCCCCCTGCGTTTTGTGGCCAAGGATGTCATTGAGCTCATTGGAATCGTCGAAGAAACCTTCCCTAATGCGACCTTCCGCGTCCGCGTAACGAGTCCGCAGGCGAAAGACCATCAGCTCTTATGTCATCTGGCTGGCCGGATGCGTGTGCGCCGCGTTCGTATTCTTCCAGGAGATAAGGTGAAAGTGGAAATGACTCCCTACGATCTCCAAAAAGGACGCATTGTCTATAGGTTCTCTGCCGATTCTCCACCGGGAACGATTCCCGTTTCTCATAATCTTCCATGAAAGTACGCGCCTCCGTCAAACCCATGTGCAAAGATTGCCGGCTGATCATCCGTCGGAGGGTCCGTCGCATCGTTTGTCCGAAGAATCCGAAGCATAAGCAGCGTCAAGGTTGATGTTCCTAAGTCCTAATTCCTAAGCCCCCGTCGTATGGTTCGTATCTCCGGTATCGTCCTCCCCGGCAAAAAGCGCATGGTTGTTGCTCTTACGTCTGTAAAAGGGGTGGGGCAACCATTGGCAAGGAGAGTGCTCCACGATGCGGGGGTCCCGCTCGATCTGCGTGCCGAAGAGTTGTCCGAGGAGCAGGAAGCGCGCATCCGCGCGCGCGTGGAGAAAGAAATCACGGAGGGGGAATTGCAGAGAAAGGTGATGATGGATATTAAAAGACTGCAGGATATCGGGACGTGGAGAGGGTACCGCCATAAGCGAAAGATGCCCGTTCGTGGCCAGACGTCCCGTCGCAACGCCCGAACGAAGCGCGGGAAGAGGAAGACGGGCCTCTCCGGTCGCGTGGTTCTTACAAAGACGTAGTAGCACCCTATGGCACTCGCAAATATGCCAACGAAGGCCCGAAAGAAGAAAGTAAAGCGCACCGTGCCGAAAGCGCGCGTGTGCATTCAGGCATCCGAAAATAACACGATCGTTACGTTTACAGATATGGATGGGAACGCTCTTGCGTGGGCCAGTGCGGGATCGTCGGGTTTTGAGGGAACGCGAAAGTCTACGCCGTACGCCGCGAAAGTGGCGGCGGAGACCGCTGCCCAAAAAGTAGCGGGATTCGGCGTGGAATCGATCCGTGTGGAGATGAAGGGGCTGGGACCGGGACGGGAACAGGCGATACGGGGGCTCCAGTCAGCAGGGATGAATCTCGATGCGATCGTGGATGTTACACCCATTCCCCATGGCGGCTGCCGACCACCGCGCCGCCGCCGTGTCTAGCATATGAGGTACACAGGACCAAAAGCACGGCGCTGTCGCAGACAAGGGATCAATCTTTACGGATCGCCGAAGTACGAGAAGATCCTTCAGCATAAGCCCTATCCGCCAGGAAAAACGCCGAAATCCCGTCTCGGCAGGCAGTCGGAGTACGCCCGGCAACTTCGGATGAAGCAGCGGCTCCGGGACCTCTACGGCATTTCAGAGGCGCAGTGCCAGCGTCTCTATGGGGAGGCGTCGACGATGAAGGGGCAAACCGGCGTGACGATGCTGCAATTCCTGGAACGACGTCTGGACAATGTCCTGTATCGCGCGGGCTTTGCGCGGACCCGCATGCAGGCTCGCCAAATGGCATCCCACGGTCTCTTTACGGTGAATGGGCAGCGTGTGACATTGCCGTCGTTCCGCGTAACCGCCGGAGAAGCCATTGCGCTCCGCCCGCGAAGCAAAGGATCGCAACTGTTCGCGAATTCCCCAGCTACGCAGCAGAAATTTATCCCTCCGGCGTGGCTGAAAAGCGATCCTGCATCGGGTGGCATCGAAGTCACGGGCATGCCGCTCACAAGCGATGCGGAACAGGCGGTGGATATCCGGCAGGTCGTGGAGTTCTACTCGCGGTCCTAAAAGTTTCTTTCCCTTATTTTCCCGTCCTCTTATGCACATTATCCAAGAAGAAATCGGTCTCCCGGTCTTCGCTGCGGTTGGTGATGCCAAGGGGGATGGTGCTCATAGGGTATTCGCCATTACCCCCCTCCCGCCGGGCTATGGAATGACGCTGGGAAACGCCCTGCGTCGCGTACTCCTCAGTAGCCTGCCCGGAGCGGCCATCACCGCCGCGCGGATAGAAGGGGTGCAGCATGAGTACACGACGATCAAAGGCATGAAGGAATCCGTACTCGATCTCACATTGAACGTGAAGCAGGTGAAATTGCGGAAACACAGCAAAGATAAGGAAGTGCTGACACTCAATGTGAAAGGGCCGAAGGCCGTCACCGCCGGTGACCTCCGCGGCTCTGCGGATGTGGAAGTTCTCAATCCAACGCTCGCGCTCTGTACGCTGGAAAAGGGGGCAGAACTTGTCATGGAGCTTACGGTGGAGAAGGGGGTGGGATACGTTGCGGCAGCCGAACGGAATAAGAAACAGAATCAGCCGGGGCTCATCCATATCGATGCGGTATTCAGCCCTGTCGAGCGCGTGCGGTACGATGTCGAAGCCTCGCGCGTGGGCCAGCGGACGGATCTCGACAAGTTGGTGATGGAGATCGTCACAAATGGTTCATTGACGGCGGAAGAAGCCCTGCGGTTTGCGAGCCAATTGCTGCAGAGTTATTTCCAATACTTCGGGAGCGAAAAGAAAGTGGAACCGGAGTTTATGGCGGATTTTACAAGGACGCGCGAGGAGCATGTGGTGGAGACGGCAACGCCGTCGGTCAAAGAGAGTTACACACCGATCGAAATTCTCAATCTTTCGCCACGCACGCTGAACGCGCTCATCAATGCCGGCGTAGGGAGCATCGAACAACTCACAAAGTGCACGGAGGCCACCCTCACGAACTTCCGCGGTTTCGGCACAAAAGCATTGACGGAAGTGAAAGATACGCTCGCCACGCGCGGATCGAAGCTTTCCGATGATATAGAAGGATAATATGCGCCATCGTCATTCACGCCTCCGGCTGAAACAGAAACCGAAGCTCGCTGCGGTGATGGTGCGGAACCTTGCCACGTCGCTTCTCCTGTACGAGTCGGTTCGGACGACGCAGAAGCGCGCGCAGGTTGTTCGCCCCGTCGTCGAGCGGCTCATTCGCGTGGTGCGGGAGAAAAGCCAGAGGGAAGCCATTCGTTCCATCAATAGCGTGGTGACGGATGCCAATGCCTGCCGCAAGCTTATCGAACTCTACCGGGAGACGGATTGCGGGAGAGCGGGGGGACTGACGCGCATCGTCCCTCTGGGGGCGCGCCGGGGGGATGGGGCATCGCTCGTGGAGATTTCTCTGCGTCTTCCCAAGCCGACGGAAAAAACATGAAGACATCGACGCCAGCACAGGCTCCGTTGTGGGTTCTCATTGATGCCAAGGGACAATCGCTGGGGCGGGTTGCGTCGAGGACCGCGATGGTTCTCCGCGGCAAACATCGACCGACCTTTTCTCCGCAAAGCCTTTGCGGCGACCAGGTGATCGTCATCAATGTGGCGGATATCAGCATTCCTCAGGGGAAGTTTCATCGGAAGGAATATGTGCGCCACACGGGGTATCCGGGAAATCTCCGTCACACGCCTCTGCGTGCGGCATTTGCCAAAAGTCCGGTGTGGGTGATGGAGCATGCGGTGAAGGGGATGCTGCCGGCCAACCGCCTTCGGCCTCGGCTCCTGCAGCGTCTCCATGTGTTTCCGGGCAGCGAACACCCGCACGCGGCACAGAAGCCTGTGGCCATCCCGCTCTCTTCCCGTGGCAAAAATCTTCCCCAGATCACTTCTTCTCCTGTATGAATGCACCGTCCACAAAAAGGTCATACTTCTCCGCCGTCGGAAAGCGAAAGACGGCCATCGCGCGCGTAAAAATATATGCCGGCGGTTCGGGGCTTTGCAGGGTTAATGGCGCATCGATGGAGGAGTATTTTGGACCAACCGCTGCGGAAAATGCCTGTTCACCCCTCGCGTGTACGGAGACGAAAGCGCGGTTTGATGTAGAGGCGCTGGTTACCGGAGGCGGAAAACAGGCGCAAGCGGACGCCGTTCGTCACGGCGTGAGTCGGGCGCTCATTCTCTGTAATCCGGAATTCCGTCCGGAGCTGAAGCGTGCGGGATTCCTCCGTCGCGATCCGCGGGTCAAAGAGAGAAAAAAGCCCGGTCTCAAGCGTGCCCGCCGCGCACCGCAGTTCAGCAAGCGGTAATGCACGCTGTTGTCAGACAAGCGCCATCTTCACATAGAAAAGGCTCTTTCCTTCGTTTTCGAGGATGAATTGTGCGTCAACGCTGACTAGCTGAACGATCGTCTGGCAGATTTGGAGGAGCATCTTTGGGCGCTGGGGGAGTACGCCGGCATGGAGGCAGGTTGCGCAGAGGCCGGCGGCGTCTTTGGCGCGGAGATACTGGTCTCCTTCCTGGAGGATCACTGCCTGAAGCGAAGACTGGATATCCCGCACGTAGCGTTCCACGGTGGATTCCAACTTGTCGATCGGAAGGTCCTCAAGTTCGGGGAAAGCCGCGAGGACGTCGAGATCGCTGTTGATCGCATGGGCTATGCAGGATTCGATATTCATAGTGTTTGTGTTAGCCCCTCATTGTAGCATTTCTCGTGCTCTCGATCAACCCTTTTTATGCTCCCCCTCCCCATGGGAGAGGGCCCAGCCTTCGCCAAGGCTACGGCCGGCGAGTAGGGTGAGTGGGTGCGTGCTCATCGGCTCCTGCCCACCGGCCTCATTATCGTTCTGACACTCCTGGTGTACGGGAAGTCCCTTGGCAATGCCTTCGTCCGGTGGGATGACAACATGCTCATTTACGAGAATCCGATCGTCCGGGAAATCTCTTGGGCGAGTTTAAAAGCGGCGTTCACGCAGTACGATCCGGAGCTGTACATTCCGCTGACGTTCTTGAGCTATCAGGTGGATTACGCGGTGTGGGGGATGCATCCCTTTGGGTTCCACCTCACAAACCTCGTCCTCCATGCGCTGAATGCGGTGCTGGTGTTCTGGCTCATGACACTCCTCCTCGGAAGATTTCAGAGAACAAATTCCAGGAAATATTCAGATTCCAGTCCCCAGGTCCCAGTCCCCAGGTCCCAGTCCCCCATTCCTCTCCTCGTCGCCCTCCTCTGGGCTGTCCATCCCCTCAACGTGGAGGCCGTTGCCTGGGCGAGTGCGCGGAAAGATGTCCTCTCGACGTTCTTCTTCCTCGGGAGCCTCTGCTGCTACCTCCGGTGGAGCGCAGTGGAAAGCCGTGGTTTTCCACTGCGGAAAGTGTGGTACTGGTCGAGCCTCATCGCCTTCCTCCTCGGCCTCCTCTCCAAAGTGATGGTCCTGACATTGCCTGTCGTTCTTCTTCTTTTTGACGTCTGGCAGGGACGCCGTATCGATCGCCGGGCATTCCTGGAAAAAGTCCCATATATACTCCTCAGTGCCGTCCTCGGTATCGTCGGACTCTTCGGGAAGCAATCGGCGCTTGGTGCATCGACGTTCTGGGAAAAATTCCTCATGGCGCCGAAGAGTGCAGTGTTCTACCTGCAGAAAATATTCTGGCCGGACGGACTATCGGTGCTCTATCCATACCATGGCTCAGTCACCATTCGTTCGGCGGACTTTGCCGTTCCTCTTGCCATCTTCGTTCTCCTGATGATGGTGGCGGCGTGGCTCTGGTTCCGATGGCGGCAGGCGTCCATCGGACTGTGGTTCTTCTTTGTCACCGTCACCCCGACCTTCCTGAATTTCGCGAAGGGGGGTGATATGGATCGGTACTTCGCATCGGATCGCTATGCCTATATCCCCTCGATCGGGATTTTCCTGGCGATAGGTTACTTGCTTTATATAAAAGGAAATCCCCTCACCCTAGCCCTCTCCCAATGGGAGAGGAAAATACAGCAGGAAACTCCCTCTCCCCACGGGAGAGGGACAGGGGTGAGGGGCGTTGCCGTCTTCATGATCTGTATTCTTCTTATTCTCTCCCTCCTCTCCCACCGCCAATCCCTCCTTTGGCGCGATACGGAGGTGCTCCTCCAGAATGTTCTCCGCCTGTACGGCGATTCATCCCATGTCGCGCACAATAATATGGGGAACGTGTACCGCCTCCGGGGCGATATCCCCCGTGCGATACAGGAGTACGAGCAAGCGATCGCGATCCGCCCGCACAGTAAGACTTTTACGAACCTCGGCGCGGCGTACCGGCGCCTGCACAGGTATCCGGAAGCCATGGAAGTCTACAAGAAGGCTCTGGAACTCAATCCGAAGAATCAGGAAGTTCACGTGGGGCTCGGTCTTGTTTTCATGGAACTCGGGAGGCTCCCCGATGCCAGAAAAGCCTTTGAGGAGGCCATAGAAAATGATCCGCGATCGGAAGAGGCCTACGTGAACCTCGGCGCCGTCGCGATGCGCGAGGGGGATACAAAAGAAGCAGTGGAGCACTACCGGAAAGCGCTGGAGTTGAATCCATATTTCACTCAAGCTCATTACAATCTTGCGGTTGCTCTTGCAGCCGATGGGCGGAAGGAGGAGGCGATGGAGGAATACGAAGCGGCGCTGCGGGGAGATCCTTCGTTCCTCGCCGCGCGGATCAATCTCGGCATTCTCTACTACAACGCCGGTCGCCGCGCGGACGCACTCGCGCAGTTCCGCGCGGTCCTCCGGCAGGATCCGAAGAATGCCGCAGCCCGCGAAGCCCTGCGGCAGATGGGGGTAGAATGAGGCCATGCGCGCATTCCTGACACTCCTCCGGGCTTCCTGGCGCTATGCGGAAGGGCGGCGATTGGTGATGGCGCTCTACCTTGGGATGTTCGTGTGTTCGAACGTCTTCAATCTCGCAGAGCCCTACGTGATCGGCAAACTCCTCAATAGCATTCAAGGGGCTGCGGAGCTCGAAAATCCGATCCGGACCATGATGCAGTATTTTCTCCTCCTGCCGGTCATGACGTTTGGCATTTGGGCTTTCCACGGTCCGGCCCGTATCCTTGAGCAAAACACCGCATTTCATGTCCAGTCGCGGTTCGTGGATCATTTTTACCGGATCGTCGTAAGCCTCCCGGCGCAGTGGCACAAGAATCACCACTCCGGGGACACGATCAGTCGGCTCCGCAAGGCGCACAACGGACTATTCGCATTTGTCACGGATGGTTGGCAATTCGTAGAAATGGCCATGCGTCTCATCGGATCCATTGTCATCCTCATGCTCCTTCTCCCGACAGCGGCAGGCATTGCCGTGCTCGTGAGCGGCATCGCACTCATAGTGATTTTCCTCTTCGATCGTTGGCTCATGCCGCGCTACGAGGAGATCAATGCGAAGGAGCACCACACGGCGACGGCGCTTCACGATTACCTTACGAACATCACAACGGTCATCACGCTCCGTCTTGAGAAGCTCACGCAAAGTGAAATTTGGCGGAGGCTCACGGAGTACTTCCCGCTCTTTCGCAGGACGGCCATAGTGAACGAATGGAAGTGGTTCCTTGCGACGGCGATCATTGCGCTCATGACTGTTACGGTTCTCGCATGGTATGTGTGGAGTACGATCGGTGCAGGTGGCGTGCTCCTTGCGGGGACATTCTTCATGCTCTATGACTACCTCCAGAAAATTGGAGGGGCGTTCTACACATTTGCCTGGAAGTATTCCGCGACCGTCCACCAGTACGCGGACTTCCGTTCCGCGGAGGATATCTTGCGGGCGGAGGCGGTGTTGCCTTCCTCCCGTGCCGCGCTCCCGAAGGACTGGAGAGTCATCCATATTGAAGATCTCCATTTCACCTACGAGGAGAAGGGGGGTCGGGAACATCGCCTGCACGACATTGCACTGACGCTCCGCCGCGGGCGCACCATTGCGCTCGTAGGGGAGAGCGGAAGCGGAAAATCGACGATTATGGCTCTCTTACGCGGTCTTTACGCTCCAGGCCGCGTGACGGTAACGTGCGATGGGCGGCTTCTCAAGCATGGCCTGAGGCACCTTGCCTCTTCCGTTACCCTCATTCCGCAGGATCCGGAAATTTTCGCGAACACCGTCGAGTACAACGTGACGGTGGATACGAAGCAGGCGCCGAAAGAAGTGTTGGAAGACATCGCGCTTGCGTGCTTCACGACTGTCCTTAAGCGGCTTCCGAAAGGGCTCCAGACGAGTGTTGTGGAGAAGGGGGTGAACCTGAGCGGGGGCGAGAAGCAGCGGCTTGCGCTCGCCCGTGGCTTCTTCGCAGCCCGTGATACGGATATCATTCTCCTCGATGAGCCGACGAGTTCGGTGGATTCGACGAACGAGATCAGGATCTACCGCAATCTCTTCGAGAAGTTTTCCGATCGATGCATCGTCTCCTCCATCCACAAGCTCCATCTCCTCCCGATGTTCGACGACGCCTACATCATCGCGGGCGGCCGCGTCGTCGAGCACGGACCGGTGCGGAAGCTCCTACGCGGACACGGCGTACTCGCCGGGCTTTGGAAGAAATACTCTGCGGAGCATCGCAAACGGAGGTGATTTCCTCTCTCTTTGAAGGGAGAGGGTAGGGTGAGAGTTGGGAAGGGGAAAGCAAAAAATCCCCCCGCGTATGCGGGGGGGCAGGGAGTCCGTTCGTGGATGGATGGTCAACTGACGGCTTGGTCGGCAACGACGTTATCGTTTGTCCGGTCCAGGATTTGCCGAAGATCTTCCTTCGGTTGCCGCGCTTGCTGTTGGAGCGCCGTAAGGTGCCCCTTCAACTCGTGGTAGTCGGAGAGGAGCTTCTCGTACTGCTCACGCGAGATGTTGGCATCGATGATACCCCGCAGTCTTGCCATCTCCTGTTGAAGTTGAGCGACAACTTCCGCATTGTCTTCGTCATTCCATGCATCATTGAGGTAGCGTTTGAGACGTCGGAGGGTTGCCACTTCGATCTCGAGACGGTGGCGACATTGTTCGGCCACCTTAAGACGTCCCACCTTTGCTCGGTACCGCCTCCGGAGCTTGATGAAGCGGAGTACAAGGCGCGGCGGTTTTTCCCAAGTGCATTCCACCAATTCTCGTGCCTGCGAGAGATCAGACTCGGTTTTCTGGAGCTGAACATGGAGCTGCACAGAGAGGTTCTCATGTGTACGGCGCTCTTGTTGGAGACGCGCGTACACACCGGTGAAAAAGAGGCCCAAGAGGATTTGGCCGCCGCCGAAGAGAGCCCACCCACAGAACTCCCGGTACGCAGAATCGAGACCCAACTCCTCATATACACGATTCCCAGTATTGGGCGCGAGAAGAAGGAGAGCCCCCGCGTTCATGCAAATGAGGAGCAGAAGAACCACTATTCTCATGACATTCCCCTTTCTGGTAAGTGAAAGATCGGACTCTACTGTACAGTATTTATGAAATATGGTGTGAAAGCAAGTGCCCGGCTCCGTCTGCGGACTACGCCGCGGCATCCAGCAAAAGGGCTCAGAATGTGAAATCTTGGTGTAGTCTCGGCGCCACAGCGACGGACGAAGCCGGATGGAACTTACTATTGGACAAGGTGAGGAACGTGATGGAAGGAACTTGCTCATGCAAGCCTTGTTTGTCATATTGGGAGAATGGATTCTGGGAAATCGCCTTTTCTCCATCTCCCTCTCCATGATAAGGCATTGGAACTCGTGGAACTCATCAGCATGCCAGATCTCCTGGAGACGCAGACACTCCAGGCATTACAGAGGATGATGGCGCAGTGTCGCTACACATTGGCTCGGAGCGGGAGTGTGACGATGGGGTGGCGTGGCCGCACGGGGGCATTCATCGTGACGGCGGATGGGAAGGGCATTTGTATGAACATCGGTCCGAATGGGACGTACGACATCGATGTGTACTTCCAGGATATTACTCGTCCGACGCACGAGGAGATTCATACCATCCTTCAAGGGCACAGACATCTCCCTGCATTCATGCATAGCTTCTCTCGAGGCAAAAAATTTGCTGCCTTTGAGCGAAAGATCATGGAACAGTGAACCCTCCTTTTGCGGGAGATAGAGCGCCTTGATGCCGGTGCCTATGACGATGATGCCTTTGCCCATCTCTCCGAAAAGAAAGATGTCGTTGATGCTTGGATGAAAGACACCATGCGACGCCTCCCAACATAAAGTAGTTTTAGAAATGGTGGATTGGCTACAGAGCTAAAAGAGCCTGTGTTGTCACAGGCTGTGTCGACGTGGAGCCGACGACCGGATTTGAACCGGTGACCCGCAGTTTACGATACTGCTGCTCTACCAGCTGAGCTACGTCGGCACGGGCTTTACAACCTTACAAACTATAAACTACAAACTGCCGGCTGCCTATGGATCGTCGCACTGCCCTCACCTGGTCCTCTCTCAATATCCTCACGAAGAAGCGCTGCGAGGCTCTTCTGAAGGTCTACGCGAGCCTGGATGAAGCTTTGGAGCATCTGGATGAGGAGATGCTGCGAAGCCTCAAGTGCCGGGATGAAACCGTCTATGCAACGCTCACGCGTCTGGAAGAGCTCGATCTAAAAAGATATGAAAATGAACTACATCGGCGAGGCGTTTCATTATGGACGATGGATGATCCGTCCTATCCGCGGCTTCTGCGGGAGATTCCCGATCCGCCGGTATTCCTCTACTGCAAAGGGGACATGTCCATTTGTGGTCAGCCGTGCATGGCGCTCGTCGGGACGCGAAAGATGTCTCTCTACGGCAAGCGCGTGGCGCAGGAGTTCACGAGCGCGTTCGTGCGCGCCGGCGTGGTGACCGTGAGCGGTCTGGCGCAGGGAATCGATGCGGAAGTGGCGCGTGAAACAATCCGCTCCGGCGGCCGGACCATCGCGGTCCTCGGCCACGGTCTCGGTATGATCTACCCTGCCGGCCACAAGGAACTCGCGGCGCAGATCAGCGAGAATGGCGGGTTGCTCCTCAGCGAATATGCGTTGGATACGGAGCCCACCCAGCACACGTTTCCGGAGCGGAACCGCATCATCGCGGGCCTCAGTCTTGGGACTGTGGTGCTCGAGGCTCCGGAGGAGAGCGGGGCCATCATCACCGCGCGCCTCGCTCTCGACTACAATCGAGAGGTGTTCGCGGTTCCAGGAGAGATCTTCGATGAGAACGCGCGAGGCACGCATACGCTCATTGCGAAGGGACATGCGCACTTGGCGGCGGAACCTCTCTGTGTGCTGCGTGAGGTGGGGATGACGGTGTCCGGAACAGGAGAGAAGACGGACTATGTGCCTGCCGATGATCAGGAGGGGAAAATCTGGGAGGCCCTCACGGGCATGCCGCAGAAGGTCGATGACATCGTGGAGCGGACGTCGTTGGACCCGGCGATCATAGGTGCGAAGCTCACGGTGTTGGAACTTGCGGGAGCGGCCCGGAATACCGGGGGAGGGATGTGGGTACGGGGGGTATAGTGAGTACGGTGAGTACGGCGGGTACACAGCAGTGGCACATGCTTTCGCTCGCCGATGTTCTTACAGAACTCCGGACGAATGAAGGAAAAGGGGTATCACCGGAGGAGGCGGAGAGGAGGTTGCGGGAGTATGGGCCGAATGAACTAAAAAAAACGGGCGGCGTCACGTGGTTCGGCATGCTCTTCGCGCAGTTTCAGAACGTCCTCATTATCATTCTCCTCATTGCGGTTTTCCTCTCCGCTCTCCTGGGAGAGGGACTGGATGCCATCGCGATCGCCGTCATCGTTCTCTTTGCGGTGCTGCTCGGGTTCATTCAGGAGTATCGGGCGGAGCGCGCCATGGAAGCGCTCCAGAGGATGGCGGCGCCCACCGCGACCGTGCTCCGCGACGGGGCGGAGAAGGAGGTTGCGGCGCGCGATCTCGTTCCGGGAGACATCGTTCTCCTCGCAACGGGGGACAAAATCCCGGCGGATGGCAGGCTCCTCGAGGCGGTGAATCTGCGCATTGCCGAAGCATCGCTCACGGGGGAAACCACTCCCGTGCACAAGCTTACGGACCCGTCGCCGGCCGACACACTC
>CAZWCH010000003.1:7884-23887 GCA_964632925.1 uncultured Candidatus Peribacteria bacterium | reverse complement strand
AGACACACTCTAGACAACTTCCCCCGAAAGATATGGGCAAACCTCATCGCATCGCTCCGGACGTAAAGGAGCAGATTCTCAAACGCATTAAGGATGACGGCATCCCCGTTGCTCAAGCAGCCAAAGAGCATGGCATTCACGAAACCACCATCTACGGCTGGCTCTCTTCCGGTGTCTCCGCCATTCCCACGCTGCGAGAGCTGCGATCACTGAAGAAGGAGAATACGATGCTCAAGGAACTCGTCGGCGAGATCACCGTGAAATTGAGTCACGCCCAAAAAAAGCGCTGACCATGAGCAAAGAGAACAAGCGGGAGCTGGCGTCGCAGCTCGGCGTTTCACGAGCATCCTTGTACTACGCTCCTAAGCAGCCGCAGAAGGACTGGTCACTCAAATGCCGCATGGAGGAAATCCTGCGTGTTCATCCCGGCTACGGCCACAAGCGTCTTGCCATCGCGCTTGGCGTGAACAAGAAGCGGACGCTCCGGGTGATGAAGCTCTTTGGCATCCAGCCCTATCGTCGCAGAGGCAGACGATGGAGAAAACCGCCCTGCGCATCGGAATACGTTGTGCAGAATCTACTGATGTCCACTGTTCCTATGCGCCCCAACCATATCTGGGCAACGGACTTCACGGAGATCCTGTGGAAAGGGAAGAAGCTGTACCTCGCCACGATGATGGATCTGTTCACACGGACCGTCACCGGCTTTTCCGCTCTCACGAATCACTCCGTCCACCTTGTCATCGGCTCGCTCTTCTCCGGAATCCACAAACATCCTGCGCCGGAAATCCTGCACAGTGACAGAGGTAGCGAGTACACGGGCAAAGACATGAGGATCATCCTGGAACTGCTGGGAACGAAACAATCCATGAGCAGAGCGGGATGCCCGTGGGAGAACGGGTACCAGGAATCTTTTTACTCCCAGTTCAAAGTGGACCTCGGTGATCCAAACCGCTTCTCCTCGCTTGGAGAGCTGGTGTACGAGATCTACCGCCTCATCCATTCCTACAACACTGACCGTATCCACACCGCATTGAGAATGCCTCCGCAGAGCTTCTCTCTACGCTATGCAACGACACAGTTCCTCATTCCTAGCAATGTGTCTTAGGTTTGGGGTACTTGCCAATACGTCATGCGTGCTGCGGGGCCTGCCCGTAAATTTCCGTCACGCTCTGGTGGCTCTCGATGTGGCGGATGACTTCGGCCAGCAGCGGGGCGATGCTGAGGATGGTGAGATTGGGGGGCGGGGAAGGGGGCGGGGGGAGGGAGTCCGTCGCGACGATTTCTTTGATGCCCGCTTCACGCAGGCGCTTTGGGGCATCGCCCGAGAGCACCGCATGCGTGGCGGCGGCGTAGACGTCGGGGAGCGCTCCGTGCTTGCGGAGCGCGGCGGCGGCGGCGGAGAGCGTTCCGGCGGTATCGACGATGTCGTCGAAGATGATGCACGTTTTATCGGCGACGTCTCCCACGACATGATGCACGTCGGCCTGGTGCGTGCCGGGGCGATTTTTGTGGAGGATGGCGAGGGGGGCGGCCATGGCATCCGCGAACTTCTTCGCCCGCTTGGCGCCGCCGACGTCGGGGGCGACGACGATGGGGGAGGGGAGGCGTTTGGTCCGGAAGTAATCCGCGAAGATGGTCCGTGCATGGAGGGCGTCCACGGGAATGGTGAAGAAGCCCTGGATTTGGTCGCTGTGGAGATCGAGGGTGATGACGTGATCGGCGCCGGATTCCTCGAGGAGATGCGCCATGAGCTTGGCGGAAATCGGCTCGCGCGGTTCGGTGATGCGGTCTTGGCGCGCGTAGGGGAAGTGCGGGAGGATCACATGGACGGAGGCGGCGAAGCTGAGCTTCGCAGCCTGACAGAGGAGAAGCAGTTCCATGATGTCCTCATTCGGCGCGCGGCTGCCTGTCTGAAGGAGGTAGACGGCATTGCCGCGAATGGATTCCTCGAAGCGGACGTACCGCTCTCCGCAACTGAATGTCCGGCACGCCGCTTTTCCCAATGGAATACGGAGTTCGTGCGCGAGGCGCTCGGCAAGGTCCTTGTGCGATGATCCGGTGAAGAGGTGCATCCTGCTACGATGGTAGCAGATGCACGTCCGTCTCTCGACATGCTTAGGCATGGCCATCGTGGTCGCGGAGACCCAGGAACCACTCGGTACGCTTGGTTCTCTCCTCATTCATCCCGATACGGGAGCCGTCGAGGGCATCCGTTTTCCCGTCGGCGGTCTTGGTCGCAGCGAGCATTGCATTTCGTCATTGGATATCGTGCATTGGGGGCTCCGTATCGACGTGCGGAGCGCGGAGGCCGCCGGTCCCATGGACGAATGCGTGCGTTTTCAGGACATTCTCCGCGAAGGTCGCACGGTGCTTGGGCAGCGAATGTTCACGGAAGGCGGGCGCTTCTTGGGGCGCTGCGCGGATGTCCAGTTCGATACGGAGCGCTTTCAGGTGGAGTGGCTTTTTCCCCGCAAGTGGTTCCGCTGGGGGAGACCTCTTCCCATTGCGTCCGTTCTGGAGATCCGGCCGGATGCCATTGTTGTTCGGGAAGCGGAAGCACCGGAGAAGCAATCTCTTCTGCGGGGGGAAGTACTGAAGGCGGAGATGCCGGTGGCGCAACCATCACGGTCTCTTTAGAGAACGGGTGTCGCCCTTCGACGGGCTCACTATGACACTTTCTAGAGGAAACTTGTTCCGATGAGGAGGATTGCCGGAAGCACGAGCCAGAGTGCCTGCAAAGCCATGAGTTGCGTAGCAATAAGGCTTTGCGTAAAGAGGGGGGCGAGGAGCGGGGACTCTGCGAAGTGGAGCACGGGGGAACTGTCGCCGAGGATGGCGAGGAGATTGAGGAGGAGAAATGCCGCCGTGGCCATGCCCAGGCCAGCGGCGACCGCGGTATCGAGCATGCTCGCTTCTTCATATTCCGATGAAAGTCCGCCGTGAATGGCGATGGCGACGAGGAGGCCGACAAAAGCCAGGAGTTTTACCGTTACCATTGTCGTCGGTCCTATCGCAAGGCCGAGGGTCTGGAGGATGGGCGTTGCCGCCGCGCTCCCCTCCATGATTCCCATGCCGATGCCCTGAGCCGCGAACGCCGCTATGTGACTGGCGACGAGGACTTTCACCGCCTCGTGCCGCCCGATGATGAGGCTGTACGTGACGACAAGCGCGAAGAATACGATGATGAGGAGATCCCACGTTAGGGCGACGACCATGTCTCCATGCTACCCGTTTTCCACCATGCATGTCAGCGGCAACGAAGGGTCGGTGGCGGACCGCGCGTCCGGCCATCCTCGTTCTGTCACGAGGAATTCCGCCGCCGCCGCGATCATGGCAGCATTGTCGGTGCAGTACTCGATGGCCGTGGGCCACCGAATTAAGCATTGACCAGTGTTTTCCTGCAGGAGTTTGCGCAGATAGATATTTGCGGAGACGCCGCCCACGAGGTGGATTTCTTTGATGTTGGGGAATCGTGCGAGAGCTTTTGCCGTGCGGTCGCAGAGATGACGGCAGATTGCGTGCTGGTAGGAAGCGGCGATATCTGCGATGCATGTGTCATGCTGAGCCTGTCGAAGCATATGTGTTGTTGGTGCATGTCGCCCTTCGACGAGCTCAGGGTGACACATTTGAAGATCCCTCAGGAGGTACTTGAGGGCTGTCTTTAGGCCGGAGAAGCTGAAGTCGAGGGTGTCGTCGTTCTGGAGCGGGTGTGGGAAGGCGAAGGCGTTTGGGTTCCCGTTCTCTGCCGCCTTCGCGATGGCGGGGCCGCCGGGATAGGGGAGTCCGAGGAGGCACGCGCCTTTATCGAAGGCCTCGCCAGCGGCGTCGTCGCGCGTCCGGCCGAGGAGTCGTCCGGAGGTATGCGCGGTGCGGAGCCAGAGTTCCGTGTGTCCGCCGGAGACGGTCAATGTAAGAACAGGAAATTGAGGAATTGAGAATTGAAAATTGAGAATTACTCGGGATTTGGGATGTAGGATTTGGGATTTCTCCGTCAGCCAGACAGAGCTGAGGTGGCCGAGATGGTGGTGGATGCCGATGAGGGGCTTCTGCCACGTGGCAGCGAGTATGCGTGCAGTGGTTGTTCCAACGATGAGGGATCCGAGGAGCCCCGGACCTTTGGTAACTGCGATAGCATCGAGGTCTTTGGGTGTGATGTGTGCCTCGGAAAGCGCCTGTGTGATGACGGGGAGGATGCATTCCACTTGGGCCCGTGCCGCCTCTTCGGGGATGACGCCGCCGGACCAGAGGAATGCGTCTTTGGTGCTGGCGATAACGTTACTGAGAACGCGGGTGCCATCTTTCACAACCGCCGCCGCCGTCTCGTCGCACGATGTTTCGATACCGAGAATGCGCATAGTGACAGTGTACGTCGCTATTCCGGCTCGCGCTGGCCCGATTGAATCCGAACCGCATCGGCTTGCGCGCGAGCCGGATAGCTCCGTACGTGTAGGATTTGCTTGCTATGTCGCCTCGAACGCATTATTTCTCTTTCCTCTTTATCACGCGGAAATGGGAAGGTCATGGGGGGATGCAGCAGCTGAGCTGGGATGTGTGGAGGGGGATGCACGAGGCCTATGGCGAGCGTGCGCGGTTGTGTGCTTTGAAACAGTCGCCGCTCGTTGTCTTTGTTCTGCGGGCGGTGGTGTTGGGTGTGATTACCGTTTGGCGTGGAGGGCGCGTGCATCTCGGCGATGCGGCGCTGGCACCGCTCGGGTGGTTTTTGAAGAATATTGGGAGAGGGCGGGTGACGGTCACCGCCTGCGGACTCGATGTCATCTGGCCGCGGCGGTGGTACCAGTGGATGCTCCGGAGGACGCTGCCGGCGATGGACCGCGTCGTGTGCATCAGTCGGGCGACGGCGGAAGAGGTGCGAAAGAGAGGAGTGGCCGAGGAGAGGATATGCATTATTCCGTGTGGTATATGGCCAGTAGAGCGTGGAACTGGGGTGTCGGCCTGTGCTCCGTGTAACCCCATTCCACTTCTTCTCACGGTCGGGCGTCTTGTTCCACGAAAGGGGATTGCGTGGTTCGTGCAAAACGTCGTGCCGTTCCTTCTTCGAGACTTTCCCCGGCTTCAATATGTTGTTGTCGGTAGCGGTCCCGAGGAATTTTTGATCAATAAATTTGTTCAAGAAAATGGTTTGGAAACGTGCGTGCATCTGCGGGGGGAATTCGATGATGCAGAGAGGGAGGAATGTTTTGCACTGGCGGATCTCTTTGTTGCGCCGAACATTCCCGTCGCCGGGGATATGGAGGGGTTCGGTATCGTCTGCATTGAGGCAAGTGCCCGAGGCGTACCTGTTGTGGCAGCGCGACTCGACGGTCTTTCGGATGCGGTGATTGATGGAGAAACGGGGCGACTCTTTGAGCCAGGCGATCCGGAAGATTGCGTGAGGGTTGTGAAGGAGGTTTTGGGGGGGGCGCACTTCGACGAGCTCAGTGTGACACGGCAAGCCATGGCGCGCGCTACACTGGAATGCTATGGCTGGCCGAAGCTCTTCCAGCGGTATAAAGATGAAGTCTTCGAGTTCTGATGCGCGAGTGGGTATTGTGAGTTGGGATTATGGAGAGAATGCGAGAGGTGGACTTGGGCGAGCGATGGCGGAGATGGCCACCTGTTTTTGTGGAACAGGGCCGCACTCGCTTGTCCGACAAATCCGAACCGTGTCGGTCCGCGCTCCGTGCGGCCCTGTTCCACAAAGAACGAACAATATCGTGCAGCGATTCAGCCGAATAATGCGGCGCATTGCCGCTTCACGTTTCCTGTTTATTGTGCGGCTGTTTGGTGGGCTGCAGCAGTGGATTGATACGCATCGGCTACGGGCCGTGATTCTTCCGACGGGTCCCGGAGGACTCTTTCTCTTTCGGAAGCCGAAAAGGTGTCGCCTCATCGTCGTTTCCTATCACACGTACTGGCAGCAGGCTCGGATGGTTCCCGGGCAGTGGTGGAAGAGGATATTCGTTCCCTTAGAACGCCGGACGCTTCATCTGGCCGATCGTGTGCTCTGTTATTCCAAGGATACGGAACGTGTTCTTCTTCAACAGTACGGCGTTCCTCGAGAGAATCTCAGATTACTTCCACAGTTACTGGATCTCGATCTATGGCATCTCCGTCTACAACCTACAACCTATCACCTACAACCTAAGGAAAATGGTCTCTGTGTCTTCGTCGGACGCCTCGATCGTCGCAAGGGTGTTGATGTGCTCCTGCGTGCATGGGGATTACTCCAGACATACCAGTGTACTAGTATACTGATACATCGGCCGAGGTTGGTTATTGTGGGGGATGGTGCATTCCGGCGGAACATCCGTTCCTTCGTTGCTCGTTCCTCGTCGGTGCAGTGGATTCCGTCACTTTCGCAGGAGGAACTCATTCGTCTCGTTCAGCGGGCGGACATTGCTCTTTGTCCTTCGTACCTGGAGGGGTTCGGCCTTGCCTGTGCGGAGGCGATGGCGGCGGGGACGGCGGTTGTTGCGAGTGATTGCGACGGGCTCCGGTCTCTCATTCGCCATGGGGAGACCGGGTGGCTCGTGCGGCCCGGTGATTCGGAGGCCCTTGCGGATGGCATAGCCACACTTCTTCGTGATGCCGCATTACGTGAACGGATGATGAAGAGCGCGCAGGCGTATACACGCCGTTCCTTCAGTCGACAGGGAAGTACGCGGCAATTCCTCGCTACATTCCAGGAATCTCCTGTATCCTCGGCGTCATGTGCTGCAGGGTTCTGCGTGCGTGGGTGAGAGGGGACGCCATTTCCATTGTTCTGGGAGTGGGTCTTCTTCTCCTTTTCTTGAAATTTTTCCTCTGGCCGCTTGCGCGTTTCGATGCGCCTATCGGCTATGACGCGGGGATGTATCGGTACCTCTTTCTTCGGTACAGCGAGGCATTCCCGCCCTTCACGTTCCCTGAACTTCCCCCGTGGGCTCGGGAGCATCCGCCGGGGCTTTTCCTTTTTTCCTCCATTCTTCTCCGTTTCGGTGTTCCCGTGGATTGGCTCCTTGGATGGATGTGGAGTTTCTTTTCCATCCTTCTCATCGTTTGTTCCAGTGTGGTCGTTTGGAGGAAGTGGGGGAGAGCGGCGGGGATCGTCACCCTTTTTCTCTTCGTGCTGGCTCCCGCTTACTACGATGGCTTTGCGGCGATGTACTGGAAGACGTTTGCGGCGCTTCTCTGGACGATGCTTTCCTTCTCTTTTCTCGAGCGTAGGCAATGGTTTTTTGGGAGCGTCTTCGCGTTTCTCACGTTAATAACCCATCAACAGACCGGTCTTCTTTTTATTCTTGCAACGGCGTCATGGCTGTTCCTTTTCGCATGTTCTTCCTGGTTTCTTGCCGGCTTTTCCCGTCGGCACGTTCTCCTGTTCCTTGTGGGCAGCGCCGCTTTCTTTGGTCTCGTCGTACTCTTCTACGGTCAGCTCTTCGACGATATTATCAAGAGACTTCTGCCTCTTCTTTTCCAGGGATCCCGCGCCCCGCCCGGAAGTTTTCCGCCGCCGGATTTTTACCTTCGGCATTCCTGGCCACTTCTTCTCTTTGGGTTCCTCGGCGTATTCCACGATCTCCGACGGGAGCGTTGGACCCTGTGGCAGCTCACCCTTCTCTGGAGTTTCCTCTTCATTGCGTTGCGGCTCATCTTCTATCGTCGGTTCTTCCTCCAGTTTGAGTTTTTCCTCATTCCATTTGCCGCTTGGAGCATCGGTCTTTTCTGGCGGCGATCGTCCTCGCTTCTCCTTCGCGGGAGCATCATCGTGCTCCTCCTCGTGCAGAGCACTCTGTCTCTCCCGATGATATTGCAGCGCACTCCCGCAGTTTCTGCGGATGTTTTTGCGGCCGTGCAGTCACTTCCGGTCTTTGTTCCCGATCGCGCACTCGTACTCACGTTGGAACCAACGACGACGCCATTGCTCCGCGGGTGGCTCCCGAAACATCGCGTCGGCGGGCCGGGACTCTTCGATTCTTCCTGGAGCGAGATGCAATGGGAGAAGTTTCTTCTTGGAACCTCCGAAGAGCGCAAAGAGCTTCTGGTGACACTCTCCGGGACAGTTTTCCTCTTTGTATCACCGGAATTTTCCTCTCTCTACGGCAGAGATGCGGAGCGGTTTCTGGCGGATCCGTGTTTTGTAAAGGAGAACTCAACATTTTTGTACCGTGTGAAGGAAGGATGCCTCGTATTCCCTCCCCCTCGGGGGGAGGGCTAGGGAAAGGGGGTACTATGTTTCTGTTTTCATGATTTCCCTTTTCCCCTCCCGCACCGTTGCTTTGGAACTCTTCGGATTTTCGATTCGCTGGTATGGACTCTTCTACCTTTGTGCCTTTCTCGTTGCGTATATTCTCTTGCCTCGTCTCCAGCGGTACCGGGGCTTTGCACTCATACGAGAGGAATGGGAACGATTTCTCGGATTCGCCGTTCTCGGTGTCATTGCTGGGGGGCGGTTGGGTTTCGTCCTCTTTTACGAGCCGATATATTTCCTTGCGCATCCTCTGAGGATTTTCGCGGTGTGGGAGGGGGGCATGGCATCGCACGGAGGTTTTATCGGCGTCGCCGTCGCTCTCTTCTTCGCTCTGCGGCGGATGTCGATCGATTTCCTTGCCTTTGCGGACATTGCGGTGATCCCTGCGGCGCTCGGTCTTGCTCTTGGGCGGATGGGCAATCTTATCAATCAGGAACTCTACGGCACGGTGACGACGTTGCCCTGGGGTATGGCAATTCCGGGCATTGAGGGATTGCGGCATCCGACGCCGCTGTACGATGCGCTCTATAACATTCTCATTGCGGCGGTCTGCTTCCTGCATCTTGCGCGTCCGCGGTCCGTTCCGGGAAGGACGTGCGCGTTCTTCCTCATGCTCTATGCGGTGTCCCGCTTCCTCGTCGAATTTTTCCGTGCGCAGGAATACACGCCACTCGATCTCGGTACCGTGGTTCTGACGAGAGGGCAGGCGTTGACGGTGCCAATCTTCATTGCCGGTGTGTTTCTGTGGTGGTGGGCGGGGAGACGCGTCGAGGTCCTAGGTCCTAGGTCCTAGGTCCTGGTGCGGTGGCTATGTTTCGGAGAAAGGACTGGCGGTGTAGTAGACACGGTCCATACTTTTCCAAGGCCGCAAGGTGCTCGGGTGTCCCGTACCCCTTATGTTTTGCAAAATCATACTGTGGAAATCGCCGATGGGCAGTTTCCACCATCCACCGGTCCCGCGTTACTTTAGCAATGATGGATGCAGCGGAAATGCACGGTTCTTTCTGGTCTCCGCCGATGATCGAACTATGAGAGTAGTCGAACCAGAATTGGTCGCGCCCGTCGACGAGGATGTATGTCGGCGTCACGGTCTCCGCCACGCGCGCGGGCGCTTCCTGCATGGCCTTCTGCGTTGCCTCGAGGATGCCGATGCGGTCGATCTCCTCTGCCGTGGCGACGCCGATGCCGTACGTGCAGTATCCTTGGATCCATGCGAAGGTCTCCTCCCGTTCCTCGGGGGTCATCTGTTTGCTGTCTTTAATCATGGAATGTCCTTTGAGTGCCGGATCATCAACACATGCTCCTGCGATCACCGGTCCTGCGAGAGGACCGCGCCCTGCTTCGTCGATGCCGACGATGATGGGTGTCATAGGTTGTCGCATTGGTCTGCGCTCACGCCGCCTGGCTCCGCTGGGGCGAGAAGGTAAAAGAGCGGAGGATTGATCTGGTAATTTCCCGCTCGTTCCAGGGAATTTGTCCCTCTCGTGTCCACATCGTTGTATCACTGCCTTTCCCGCAGAGGAGGACGACATCGCCAGGTTTTGCTTCTTTGAAGAGAAACAGAATGGCATCCTTTCGATCGGGAATGCGGTGGGCTTTTGTTTTCGCATGGTCGATTCCTGCCCACACTTCATTGATGATATTTTCCGGATTCTCGGTGTAGGGGTCTTCGTTGGTGACGACCATGATGTCAGCGTATTGACTTACAATCTTGCCGATCTCCGGTCGCTTCTCGCGCATCCTGTCGCCGCAGCTTCCCGTGAGGACGAGGAGGCGGCGGCCGGTGGTGATCTGCGAGCGGAGAGCTACGAGTGTTTTGCGGTAGGCGGCTGGCGTTACCGTGAAATCAACGAAGACTGCGAACGGCTGTCCCTCCTCGATCAGTTCCATGCGACCGGGGATTCCTGCAAACGTACGGAGCGCTTCTAAAGATTGTTGTGTGGGAATCCCGAGAGCCTCGGCACATGCGATGGCACAGAGGGCATTTTCTCCATTGAACATTCCGGGAATGTTCAATGTTAGGTGGTAGGTTGCCACTCGGCCGTGAGCTCGGGCCGAATCGGTAGGTGGTAGGTTGTAGGAGTGGCGACGGAGTACTGCTGATGTACCTTTTGGTTGAACAGTCACATCACTTAATTGTAGATGGATAGTATTCCCTCTCCCCGCCTCTCGGCCATGAGCTCGAGGCCGAATGGCGGGAGAGGGCAAGGGTGAGGGGCTACTCGTGCCATAGACAATCGTCTTTTCTGATGGAATTCCCTTATACATTTCGTACGTTGCATCCTCTGCGTTGAGGACTTTCGTCCCCCGTCCTCGCAGCATCCGGAAGATGATGCCCTTGTCCTTCCGGTACTGTTCCATGGTGCCGTGGTAATCGAGGTGCTCGGGGGTTGTGTTGGTGATCGCGGCGACGGATGGCCAGGTACAGGAAAGGCGTCCCTGGACGAGTCCGTGACTGCTCATCTCGAGGATCGCGTGCGTGCATCGCTCCCGCACGCAGCGGCGGAGGAAGCGCTGGATGAAGAATGGCGACGGCGATGTTTTCTGTGTCACGTTCCACTCGACGCGGTCGCCGATCCGGAAGGCGGCGGTCGAGAGCGCTCCTGCCCGCTTGTCCGCGGCCTGCAGGATGTGCGCGATCATGCCGACGGTCGTGGTCTTGCCGTCGGTGCCGGTGATGCCGACGACGACCAGTTTTCGGGCCGGGAAAGCGTATGCCAGCGCCGCAATGGCAGCTTTTCCCCGGTGCCACGCGAGGCGCAGCGGGTTCCGGTCGGCGATGCATGCGCGGAGGAGCGCGCGTATGGGTTGGATGGCCACGGCGGCATGGTACAATGGCCCGGCATGGCAGAGGAGGTCAATCGCCATCACAACGTTCCCTCCTCCCGCGGCGGGAGCGACTGCGCGTCCAATCTCTCCTCCGTGCGCAAGATACGTCACGACCAGTTCCACGTATGGGCGTGGAACTATCCTCCCGACGCGCTTTTCCGTCTATTGGCTGTCCACGGGGCGCGTATGCCTGCGTCGCTCCCCGCCGGTGCTCTTCGCGATCTTCTCGGCTGTTTGTCGGAGGAGGGATGGGAGTCTCTCTACGATTCCGATGTCCTGCTTCCTCCGGCGCGGCTGTCTACGGGGAAGCCGCCCGTTTTTCGCCGCCACCATTTGAGCGATGAGCATAATGATCTCCGGCGCGTGCTGCGAATGCTGACGCTCGGTGAGGCAGTTCCGTGGGAGCGGGAGGTTTTTTCCATGCGTGCGCACCTCTTCTTCGCGACGCGAACAACGCGCGACGCGCTCACTGGTCTTCTCACGGAGCGGCATGGTCGCAACCTTTTGTGGGTCAAAGCGTTCCGTCACGCGACTCGCCATTCCCTCGCGCACATCCTCGCTTCCGCCGTTCCTGCGGATGTTCCGGAGGAGCAGAAGGTTGTCGATGTGCTCCGGGAGCACGAGGAGCGCGTCGCGCAGGTCATTGCGGGTCTTCCGTGAACGAAGCAGTTCCTCACTCACCGGATTCCGCAGGCGTCCGCTGAAGAGATGCGGCGCGCATTGCCTCTTTCTGGATGGAGCGCCAGTCGAAGGGGAAGCGGTATGTTTCCAGTGCGCGGACGAGCGCCGCGAAGCATTGCCACGGGGAGGGGGATTCGTAGAGGAACGCGCAGCCGCGTTCCTGGTTTGGATGGTAATTTTCGAGTATGTCCATGGCCGGGGCGATCGGAATGACGCCGCACCTGAGGCAGAGCCGGAGTTCTTCCGTTTTCCCGGCTGCGGAGCAGAACAGCGCCATATCCGCTGCGGCGTACATGTGGGCGATGGCGCCGGCGGTGTTCTCGATGATGGCGACGCGGTGCGATTCCCGCTCCCGGAGGCGCGAGAAGATTTTCCCAAACTCCGTCGTTCCCTTGCCGAGGATGAGAAGCTCGATGGGGAGTTCGAGAATTCCGGGGAGCACGGCTTTGAGGAGGGCGCCCCCTTGCTCTTCGGACATTTCCGTGGGGAGGCAGACCATGGCGCGCATGCCCTCTGGCGGCCAGCCGAGTTCTTCCTGGAGCGCGAGCTTCTGTTGCATTTTCCCTTCGAACGACGCTGTGTTTTGGATGTTCGTGTGCATGGGGTATCTCCTTATTATAGAGCAGGAAAGGGGAGTAGTCTAGGTGCATGGATATGCGTCATCTCGTGCTTATTGATGGTCATCATCTGATGTACCGGGCGTACTGGGCGATCCCGCGGACGCTTCGCACGCGTGCGGGTCTTCAGGTGAATGCGGTGTTCGGGATGACATCGATGCTTCTGGCTATCCTGAAGCAGGAAGTTCCCGACGCCCTTCTTCTCTGCTTCGACGCGGGTGGGGAGACGTTTCGCCATCAGGAGCATGTGGCGTACAAGGAAGGGCGGGCGGAGACGCCGGAGGATTTCTTGCAACAGATTCCCCTTGTTCTGGACGTTGTCGATGCGTTCGGCTTCCACCGCATTGCCGATTCCCGTTATGAGGCCGATGATTTCCTGGGGACATACGCATTGGCCGGGGAGCGGGCGGGAATGCGGGTTTCGATCATCACCGGCGATCGGGATGCGCTGCAGCTTGCGAGCGACGCCGTGCGCATCATCATTCCTCATAAAGGATATCAGGAGGCGGAGACATTGGGACCGGAGGAGGTTTTGAAGAAATACGGGGTGCGCCCCGCGCAAATCCCTGCGTGGAAAGGGTTGGCGGGCGATCCGTCGGATAACCTTCCCGGCGTGCGCGGCATAGGCCCGAAAGGCGCTGCCAAGCTTCTCCGTCAATTTGAGACGTTGGAAGCGCTCTACTCGCACCTTTCCGCAGCGCCGCCCGTTCTCCGTCAAAAACTTGCGGAGGGGCGGGAGCAGGCGTTTTTTTGCCAACGTATGGCGCGGCTGGTGCTAGATATTCCTCTTCCGCTCCCCCTTGATGCGCTTTTCCTGCGTGCGCTTCCTTCCGCGCACATTCTCGCCATATTGCAGCAATTCGAGTTCACTCTTCTCCTGCGGCGGTTCCGGGAACTTCTCCTAACCCCCTACGGCTCTCGCACATTTCAGGAACTTCGTGGTGGAGGCGAGCGCCAGCTCTCGCTTTTCTAGTTTTCTGCATATTTTTTGTACTCGTGAGAAACGGATGGCTGTTTTTCACGTATGCTCTTTCTTGTTTATCCCTTCTGTCTTTCGAAAACGTCGAGCAGGTTTTGTGCTCAATGCACCTATGACTGTATACGAAAGGTGATCATTTTTTCCTTGCGCGCGTTCCCCCGTAAACCGTAGAATTGCCGCCACTCATCTCCCCGCTTCTCCCCTTTCCCTATGTCCAAGGAACGTGTGATCGCGAGTCTCGATGTCGGAAGCTCGAAAATACGGACTGTTGTGGCTGTTGCGGACGGGGAGAAAGATCACAGTGTTCCGAATATCATCGGCGTCGGCCTTTCCCCTTCTCTCGGGATTCGCCGCGGGCAGGTTATCGATGTCGACGAGCTGGTGCATAACATCATTTCCTCTCTCGAGGACGCGGAACGCATGGCGGGAGTGCCGGTGAATCGCGTCTTCGTCGGCGTCAGCGGGTCCCACATAGAATCCTTCGACAGCCGGGGGGTCATCGCTGTTTCGGGGGGGGAGGTGGCGGCGGACGATGTCGCGCGTGTTCTGGAAGCCGCTCAAGCTGTGAGCATTCCGCCGAACCGCCGGATTCTCCATATCGAGCCGAAGGGGTATGCGGTCGATGATCAGCGCGGCATCAAAAATCCCGTGGGGATGACGGGCATCCGTCTCGAGGTCGAGGCGCACATCATCACCGGTCACGTGCAGCACGTGAAGAACCTCGAGAAATGCATCGATCAGGCGGGGGTGGATATCGACGCGATCGTTCCGGCGACGATCGCCGCCGGGGAGGCGACGCTCACGAAGCGGCAGAAGGAGCTGGGCGTGGTCGTGGTGGACATCGGTTCCGGATGCACGAGCGTGACGGTGTTCGAGGAGGGAACCATCCTCCATTCCGTCTGTCTTCCCGTGGGAGGGGAGAGTGTCTCGAATGATATCGCCATCGGGCTCAGGACATCCGTGGAGACCGCCGAGCGCGTGAAGATAGAATTCGGCTCGGTGCTGCCGCAGGAGATCGGTGAACGGGAGATGATCGACCTTTCCTCCATCAGCCGCGTCGACACACAGACGGTGAGCAAGCGGTATCTTGCGGAGATCATGCAGGCGCGGTACTACGAGATTTTTTCCCTGGTGAAGGGGGAGCTGGATCGCGTGGGGAGAGCGGGCATGCTCCCTGCCGGCGTCGTTCTTACCGGTGCCACAGCGAAGGCTCCCGGCGTGCTCGATCTTGCTCGCGATACGCTCGGATTGCCGGTGCAGATGGGGTTCCCCGTGGAGGTGGGCGGCGTCATCGAGAAGGTGGACGATCCGGCATACGCCACCGCGTTAGGGGCTTTGGTGTGGGGGCTGCGCGACGGCGGTAATCTTTCCCGCGGCAGCGCTGTCCAGGTCCGTCGCGCTCTCCAGCATGTCGGCGGATGGTTTAAAAGCCTGCTGCCATAGTTTCCTTTGTCTTTTTCCCTTTCTCCCATGTCCGACGCCTTCCGTTCTCTCTTCTCCGGCTCTCGTACTTTGCCGTCGCATCCCGCGCAACCGGAGTCCGCGGATTCCCGCGAAGTGCGGCCGGACATGTTGCCGGGAGCGGTGATCCGCGTCCTCGGCGTCGGTGGCGGCGGGTCGAATGCCGTCGCTCGCATGGTGAACGGGAAGGTGCAGGGTGTGGAATTCATCGCGGTGAATACCGATGTGCAGGCGTTGTATCACAGCCCGGCGCCACGGAAGATCACGATCGGCCGCGGCACCACGCGGGGGCTGGGCGCGGGGGCGAATCCCGAGATCGGCAAGCGTTCCGCGGAGGAGAGCACCGAGGAAATCAAGGCGGCTCTCGACGGGACGGATATGCTCTTCATTACGGCGGGACTCGGCGGTGGGACGGGAAGCGGCGGCGCTCCCATTATGGCGGAGCTCGCGCGGAGCATGGGCATTCTCACGGTTGCGGTAGTGACGAAGCCGTTCAATTTCGAGGGGTTCCGCCGGAAGAAGCAGGCGGAGGAGGCTCTGGAGAATCTCAAGGGGAAGGTGGACACCCTCATCACCATTCCGAATGACAAGATTCTCTCCCTCATCGATAAGACGACGCCCCTTACGGAGGCGTTCGAAATCGTCGACGAGGTGTTGCAGCACGCGATTGAAGGCATCAGCAGCCTCATTACGCAGCACGGTCTCGTGAACGTCGACTTTGCCGACGTGAAGGCGATCATGCAGGATGCCGGAACCGCCCTCATGGGAATTGGCTACGGTACGGGGGATAGCAGGGCTGCGGAGGCGGCGCGCGCTGCTGTGGAGAGTCCGCTCCTCGAGCTCTCGATCGGCGGCGCCACCGGCATTCTCTTCAATATCACGGGGGGGAACGATCTCTCGATGTTCGAGGTGGATGAGGCTGCGCGCGTCATTACGGAAAATGCCGCGCCGGAGGCGAACATCATCTTCGGCGCCGTGATCGATGAGGGCTACACCGGTCAGGTGAAGTGCACGGTGATCGCGACGGGGTTCGATACGGCCCCTCTTGTGCCTGCCGCAAGTGCGCCCACGTCCGCCCAGCGTTTCGTGAAAAATGGTCTCAATGGAAAGGTTCCCCAGGTTCCGTCGTCGAAAGAGGAGAAGCCGGCGGAGAACGGGAAAAGGAATCTCCCGATCAGCGAGGAAGAGCTGGAGGTCCCGGCG
>CAZWCH010000003.1:0-7874 GCA_964632925.1 uncultured Candidatus Peribacteria bacterium | reverse complement strand
ATGTTTCTTGTTGGCTCGTTTCTCGTTGCTCGATGTGAAGTTTCAGACATTCGAAGACATTGAAGCGTGGCAAGGGGCGCGCTCTCTGGCACGCATTGTGCGGCAACTTTGTGTGTGCGCCATTGCTCGGAAGGACTGGGCATGGGCGGATCAAATTTCCCGCGCCGCGCTTTCTGTCATGGCGAATATTGCTGAGGGGAATGATGCAAGCACAAACCCCGAGTTCCTGGTATTTCTTGGATATGCTAAGCGTTCGGCAGCAGAGGTTCGATCACATCTCTACTATGGTCTCGATGAAAAGTATGTGACGGAGACAGAGTTTGCCGATGTTTCTGAACGTACGAGAAAGATTGGTGCCCAGATAGCCAAACTTATGCAATACCTGCGGCAGCACGATCAGTCACAGCGGCTTACGGCCGCTTCGCGCAACGAGCCAACGAGGAACGAGCAACGGTAGACCCTGTCGACCCAAACCCTCCCCGCGTCTTCGCACCCATCGTTGTTTCCACCCACGTCGCTTGCTCGCATTTCACAAAAATCCCCTGTGCGATCCGCTCGCCGCGTTCCACGATGACCGGTGCCTCGCCGAAGTTGTAGACTTGGATCATTACCTCATCTCCGGGGCCACAGTAGTCCCGGTCGATGATGCCGATACTGTGGGGGAACATCAGCGTCTTTTTGCGTGGAAGAGAGGAGCGCGGCGTAATGAGGAGGGCGTAGCCTTTGGGTGTCTCAATGATGACATTTCCGGGAATCAGCCCAAGGGTTTTTGGCTGGATGATGGTCGTCTCCCGTGTCACGAAGTCAAAGGCAACCGCCCCTGTGGTTTCGTAGGTGGGGAGGGGGAGGGAGGGGTCGAGGCGGTGGAGAGACGCGCGCACACGTTTACTGTATCAGATGATTATGGTCTTGGCCTCGTTCTATTTTTAATTTGTTGGATTCCTTCCGTAAAAATTGCCTGAAGCCAATCGGGGATTGGTGATTGATCTTGTGGTGGATCAGTTTGGGTATTGGCCAGTTTTTTGAGTGCAAATTCTGCGTTGTTTACGATCATCTGGCCGATGGCTATGTCCAATCTTCGTTTCATTTCTCCGCGGAAGAATATTCGTGCCCTCTGTCTTCGTTGTCGTTCTTCTGGAGATATCCCTGTGACATTCTCTATCTCCGTCAAACTTTTGTCAAATTTTGCGATGCTTCTCACATTATTTACTACGAAATCCTCGTTGGCGAGGTATGGGTTTGTGGCTGGTCCGGTTACTTGGAAGAGGTGTTTTCGCATGCGCTCTCCAGAGATGAGTTTCCCCTCATTCATAGTGATGTAATGGTCGGGATCTACTTCTTTCACATTAAAGCTCAATGGATATTCATTGCCTCCACTGAATTCCAAAAAGTTACGATATTTTTCATAAGATTCTCGGTATTCATCATCGTTATAGATGGAAATACATTTTCCATCCGTTGTGATGACAAACTGGCCAGCCAATACTTTCGCTACAGCCTTGTCGAGAATCACCCCTCGTATTTTTTTGCCTTCTTCTGTGTTTTGT
This sequence comes from uncultured Candidatus Peribacteria bacterium, assembly GCA_964632925.1. Lineage (GTDB taxonomy): Bacteria > Patescibacteriota > Gracilibacteria > Peribacterales > Peribacteraceae > 01-FULL-54-110. The sequence goes on along the minus strand of CAZWCH010000003.1, from coordinate 6,327 downwards.
GTGTATTTTTTGAAGTTGGACATACCGCCCAGTAGTTGAATTTCATCTGGTCTAAAGACATTACAAGCAGCCGAGAGGTCAAGTTTTAATCTACCATCGATATGCTGTAATTGATTTTCAATTGCGATTATGGTTTCCGGTACTACTCCTAACTTTGAGAACTCTCGTTGCATTCTTCCTCCTCCTGCCACGTTATAGAGTTCTCTCTTTGTTCCGAACTGCGCGAGTGCCTGGTGATCGATTTTCAGGTGGAGGAGGGATGCTTCTGGGAGACCTCTTTGTGCGATGCTGCCAATATCATGGAAGAGTCTTCCTGATGCGAATCGAGCAAATTCCGTGTCTTCTCTTAGGAGCCGATTGATGCGCGTTGCTACTAGTGCACCCACCTCTCCTATTTGTACTTTTGCCGTTACAGCCCATTCGACAATGCCATATATCTTCCAGTATCGTTTTTCCTCAGCTGCTTTTTCGATAAAATCAATGAGTTTTATTGCTTTTGTTTCTGTTCTTGCTTCTACCTGTCCTTCTTCTTGTTCTTTCTTAATGCCACTGGTGTTTGTGTGAATGAGTTTTTGCCATTCTGCGTTGAATTTTGCCTTGTTTTTTAGCCAGGTTTCGGGGACCAGGCTTTCAAATGGCACATCGAAGACCATTTTTCTTGCCTCATCGATTTGATAAAGCTGCCCCCGTTCGGCGGCCGCTTGTAGGATTGCTACGTTTCTGTATTTTGGTATTTGGATACTAAATTTTCCACCTGCATCGAGTGGGATAAGATCATCGAAGTCCGTTCCTTTGGCTTGTTCAAATATCATACGAGTTGCCTTGTCCTCTGCATCGAACATATCGCGTTCAAGAACGAAGAACATTTCCGGATTCCATTTCTCCATTCCCATTTTTTTTGCCATATTGTAGGCGAATGTCGTTGCTTCGCGTTCTTTTTTTTCTTTATACGCTTTTTCTGCTGCCTCCCACATTTTCATGGCAGCCAGTCCCATGCTCCAGAGGGTCCATAATGTGATTACGCTCTTTCCCTCTTCCGCATCAGGATCGTTGTCATGGATGCGGTGAAGCTGAGGAATAAGTTCTGTGAGATATTCCCACTCCGGGTTGACAATGTCTTCGAAGATTTTCAGCTTGTTTCTGGCATCTTGGAGCTCTTCCGGACTGCCGTGCAGTGGTCCGGCAATGCAGCGTTGGAGAAAATCGTGATAGGACCGGGTATCAGCGGTTTCTTCATCTGTGCCGTCTCCGGGCGCAAGAATTTTTCGGTATACGTCTGCATTTTGACGGACGGCAGCGATGAACGTTGCAAATTCCGGCTTTTTCCGTTGGAGTATTTCAAATTGTTTCCGGAGTTCCACATCATCAAGCCATCGGACAATATCATTCATCCTATCCTGAAGGGTTTGTGCACCATTTTTGAAGTTGTCAGCTCTTTCGGCTGATTGCTCTCCGGTGTGTTCTTCTTCCCTTTCCGCTTCTCCATGTTCGATATTCTCTGCGCGGTTATGGACAGTATCTTGAATGATGGAAAGCGGTGCCGATTCTTCTTCTGCATTGCTACTGTGGATAGTGGTTTCCTGTGAAAGAGGCTCTCTTGGCTCATCTGTTTCCTCTGATTGTGGTGTTCTTCCGCTGCTCCGTTGATGCACATACAGAAGCCGCCGTTCCTTTTCGGAAGGCGGTTCGAAGGCATTGCGGAGGAAGGTGAAGATCCTCAGCATACTAAAGTTTACATATTCGTATAAGCATGTCAAGGAGCCGCTCGCCGCGGTCCGTAAGCTCGGGAAGGAAATGCGCAAGCTGCAGGCGGAGAGCGGCGGCATCGATATTGCCTGTCTGTATCTTTACCGTTTTCCGTCGTTTTCCTTCCGCATATTCGATGTGGAGTTCGGTGTAGATGGGTGTTGGCACGAGCCAGAAGCCGGTGCAGTCTTCCCAGCGGACGACGGTGCCCTCGAAGAGGAAGCCCTGGGGATGGATTTCGATCCGCTTTTCCGGAGGGACGTGATCGTGGATGAGGGGATAGAGGAAGCCGCAGAGGAGGATGAGGATGGCAAAGGTCCAGTTCCCGGTGTAGGTCCCATAGCCTGCGAAACCGAGGATGATGATGAAGAACGCGGTGTACCACCGTGCGGTTCGGTCGTGCTTGGGGTGCGACGGGGCGCTCCAGCTGAGGATGGGTGTGAGTTTTTCCATAAATCTCCATATTTTAGCATAATTCCATGGTGGGCAATAGTGGATTTGAACCACTGACCTCCACAATGTCAATGTGGCGCTCTAACCAGCTGAGCTAATTGCCCACTGCCACTCACCCTACCCTCTCCCGCTGGGAGAGGGAATACTGGGAGTCGGTTTTTTCCTATGCCTCCCCCCCTTCTCGATTTCCTCTTTCCACGCCATCTTCCGTCGGAGCGCGCGCTTCTTTCCTGTGTCGATCCCATTCGCCTGGAGGGATTAGCCCTCCGGAAGAGGGGGATCATGTCGCTCGATCGTCTCGTGGCCGCAGCATCGTACCGAGAAGCAGCTATTCGGCAGATGACGCATGTATTCAAGTATTCCCGCATGCGTGAGCGGGGACAGGATCTTGCGGCCTGTCTTTTTCCCTGTCTCCCTCTCCTTTCCCTCTCGAGTCCTCTTGTGCTCTGTCCTGTTCCACTTCACTGGATGCGGCGGATGTTCCGCGGTTTTAACCAGGCTGCAGACCTTGCAGCGATTATCGCGAAGGAAAAAGGATGGCCGGTGCAGTCGCTTCTCCGGCGCGTCCGTCCCAGTCCTTCACAGGTTGGCCTTTCGACCACTCTCCGGCGGCAGAATGTGCAGGGGATTTTTCTGTGCAAAGGCATGGCGCCTCCATACGTTCTTCTGGTCGATGATGTCGCAACGACGGGCGCGACGCTCGATGCGTGCGCGCGTGCGTTGAAGGAAGCCGGTGCCGGGCGTGTGGAAGGGTTGGTGGTGGCACTTGGCTGATTGCCCCCCTCCCCCTTTTAAGGGGGGGTAGGGAGAGGGTTTGAAAAATATCTTTCAATGTTCTTACAACCCTCACCCTGCCCTCTCCCTTGAAAAAGGGAGAGGGTGTTTATTGTCAGTGGCACTGTACTAGAAACTACAAACCAAAAATCTCAGACTGCAACGCAATCTGTGTGGAAAACTTTTCCGTTTTCCACCGCATCGGTAGGATGCAGCCCTATGCTTCCTATTGTGGCTACCTTGGCGTTCGTGCTTCTCCTCACCGGTCTCATTCTGATCCATGAAGTCGGGCATTTTCTCGTGGCCCGCTTCTCCGGCGTCATCGTTGAGGAGTTCGGTTTCGGCCTCCCCCCGCGCTTCTGTACGCTCTTTCGTTGGCGGGGGACGCGTTTCACTTTGAATGCCATTCCCGTAGGGGGGTTTGTCCGTCTCAAAGGCGAAGGGGCGGTGACGGAAGCCGCGCGGATGGCCAAAGGGAGTTTTGCGCGCGCTGGAATTCTCCGTCGCTCGGCGATTCTTCTCGCGGGGGTTTTCATGAATTTTCTCCTCGCGTTCCTCATTTTTCTCGTGGGGTTTTCCGCGGGTGGGTGGGTCCCGACGTACCGCACCATTGCCGAGCTCGACGCCGCGCGGGACCGCGGCGAAGTACGATTCACACCGAGTGTGGTCATCGAGGACGTCATGGCGGGACTGGGGGCGGACAGCGCCGGGGTGCAGCGGCAGAGCGTTCTCCTCAAGGTCGACGCCGTGGCGGTCTCCTCGCCGGACGATGTTGTCCGGGCACAGACGGGCAAACGGCGCGTGCGTTACACGCTTCTCGTGGGACACAAACCCGCACAGGAGCGCACAGTGGAGGTTGCGGTGCAGGAGGGGAAGACCGGTGTGCTCCTTCGTGCGGTTCCGCGTGATCTCGTCGCCATGCCTCGCGGCGTCATTCCGTCATCAATGCTCGCGCTGCGGGAGTCTTGGGTGGTGATGGCGCAGACGGTGCGTGGCATCGGGGCACTCTTCGTTTCCGTTCTGCGCTCCGCGTCTGTTCCGAAGGAGGTGACGGGCATCATCGGCATTGCGCATCTGACGTACGCCTCCGTGCAAGAAGGGGTCGGGACGTATCTTCGTCTGGTGGCTCTTCTCAGCTTGAGTCTTGCCGCATTGAATGCGCTCCCGTTTCCCGCGCTCGACGGCGGGCGTCTTCTCTTCGTGTTTTTGGAATGCGTGTGGCGGAAACCCCATGGCCGGAGGATCGAGCTCGCGATCAATATGCTGGGCTTCAGCGTGCTCATCGGTCTCATTGTCCTCGTGACGTTCTATGACATCCTGCGCCTCTTCATCGTCTCCTAGCGCGGTCGTCCCGTCCGGCGTTTCCAAGGACTTCCGCGAACTCTGGATTGACATTCTCCGCTTCATTGAGCAGAAAATTCCGCGTACGCAATTCATCACATGGTTCAGGGACACCATGATTCTCGGCGAAGAGGAGGGGACGCTCATCGTAGGGCTTCCGCTTCCGATGTCCCTCAACTGGCACCTCGAACATTATCGGGCGATCACGCTGCAGGCGGCGCAGGCGAGCTGTACGTCCATCGAGCAGGTGGTGTACAAGGTGGACATAGGATTGAAAGACAATCCCGCGCGGACCATTGATCTCCTCCAGTATTTTCCCGAGCAGAAGCGCCGCAAAGTTTCCGGCCGGCAGGAGGTGCGCCTTGCCGAGGGGATCGTCAGTAAAATTCTCAATCCCCGCTACACGTTGGAAAATTTTGTCGTCGGGGCGAACAGCCGCCTGGCGTACGCCGCGTCGCAGGCGGTCGCCGCGCAGCCGGGCGGGCGGTACAATCCTCTCTTCGTGTACGGCGGCGTCGGGCTCGGGAAGACGCATCTTCTGCAGGCTACGGGCAATGCCATTCTCCGGCAGCGCCCGACGGCGACGGTGGTCTATACCACGACGGAGGATTTCACCAACCACGTCATCGAAGCCATCCAACACCAAAAGATGGAGGCGTTCCGTCGCCGGTATCGCGTCGTCGACGTTCTCATCATCGATGACGTGCAGTTTCTGGCGAACAAGGAGCGGACGCAGGAGGAATTTTTTCACACATTCAATGCGCTCTACGAGGAGCAGAAGCAGGTCATCATTTCCGCGGACCGTCCGCCGCAGGAATTGCAGCTGGAGGATCGCCTCACGTCGCGCTTCGCCCGCGGCATGATCGCGGATATTTCCGTGCCGGATTACGAGACGCGCCTGGCGATTCTCGTGGAGAAAGCGCAGGAGTACGAGCTGTTCATCGATCGTGCCGTGCTCGAATTCATCGCGCAGCATGTCACGCAGAACGTGCGGGAACTGGAGGGGATTCTCATGCAGGCCGTCGCCCAGTATGAACTGGAGCAGCGCATGCCGACCATGAAGAGCATCGCGGATATCATGTGCAAGCTTCACCAGGATCCCCATGCCAGCGAGGAGCAGGTGGGATTCGAATCCCCGCAGCGGCGCAGCGCGACGCTGCAGGATGTCCTGGAGGCCGTCAGCCGATACTATTCTGTGTCCGTGCAGGACATGCTCGGCATCTCGCGCGTGCGTGAGATCCTCCTTCCGCGGCAGATTGCGATGTTCCTCATGAAGAAGTATCTCCGCGGCACATACGTGCATATCGGAGAACTCTTCGGGAACCGCGACCATACGACGGTGATGCATGCCGTGGAGAAGATCGAGGGGGCGATGCAGGGGAACTCCCAGTTTCTGCGTGAAGTGCGGGCGCTGGAGAAGGAGTTAGACTTTGTGTGAAGCAACCGATGCAACCGATGTAACCGAGGAAACCGACGGTGGGCGACTCCCTGGTTGTTTTGGTTACTTCGGTTTCCTCGGTTGCTGTCCTCTGCTACTTTTCCTACCAATGTCCAAGATTGTGCGCATTTCTGGCAAGTCAAAAGATCCATCACCTGCTCCATCAGATCTCGAAAAGATGCGCCATTCGCTCGCGCATGTTCTCGCGCAGGCGGTGCTGAAGCTGTGGCCGGATGCGCAAATCGCCATCGGTCCGCCGATCGACTACGGCTGTTACTACGATTTCCTCTTTACGAAGCCCATTTCCGACGCAGATTTCCCGATGATTGAGAGGGAAATGCGGGGCATTATCCATCAGGGGCAAACGTTCCGCTGTGCATTGCTTCCGGCTGCCGACGCCAAGAAATATTGGAAAACGCGGAAACAGCCTTTCAAGGTTTGGCTGATTGAGGATCTCGAAAAGAACGAGGGGGTGCGGGAGGTGACGCACTACGCGAATATCGGTCCCAAGGGCGAAGAGACCTTCGTGGATCTTTGCCGTGGCGGCCATGTTGAAAATGTGAAAGAAATACATG
>CAZWCH010000002.1:0-24700 GCA_964632925.1 uncultured Candidatus Peribacteria bacterium | reverse complement strand
CGCATCCCCGCGCCATCATCGATGCGCCCATCGGGCGGCACCCGCTGCGTCCGACGCAAATGACGGTCATGGGGGGCCGGAAGAGCCGGGAGGCTCGGAGCACTTACGAGCTCCTTTCACGGGGGGAACTCTGTTCCCTTCTCCGGTGCGATCTTGCGACGGGCCGAACGCACCAGGTTCGCGTGCATTTGGCCGCCATCGGCCATCCTATTCTCGGCGACCGGACGTACCGCAATGCCGCGAGCGACCGCTTGCGGGAACGGCACGGCATTCCGTCGCCCTGCCTCCATGCATGGAAATTGTCGTTCGTATCGCCGGCGGATCAGAAAGAGCATGAGGTGGTGGCCCCCCTGCCCATCCTATTTCAAGAGGTGATGCAGAAAGTAGGACTCGCAACCTCCTCTCCCTAATTCCGCTCCTCGCCATCCAGCTCTTCCTTGCCCGACGAATCCGAACCGCGTCGGTTTGCGCTCGAGCCGGATGGCTCGGTGCTTCATTACTCCCTCTCCGGTTTAAAAATCACCGTGTACTCCTTTCGATCGAGAATGTTCCCCTCTTCGTCGCGGGTGATGACGATGTAGACGTTCTCTCCGCGCTTCATGGTTCCCATCGGGATACTGGCGATGTATTTCCAGGCATCATTGCCCGGCTGGTAGAGCCGCAGGCGGAAATCATTGACCCATACCGTGTGGGTGCTCGGCGACGTCGTTCCGTAGATGGAGAATTCCAACCGTGACGTCGTGTACGGCTCTCCGTTTGTGGGGGCGGTCATCCGGAGGGATCCCGGTTCTTTCGGGGGATTGTGTCGGAGGATCGGAGCCGGCGTTTCTTGGTTCTGGTTCATCGTTCCCGGTTCCTGGTCTCCCGTTCCCGGCTGTTTGCTTGTTACGATGCCCTCTTCCCCTTGTTCGAGGAGGATCGTTATGCGAGCGGTGGCGCTGCGGTTGCCGGCGTCGTCGATGGCGACGACATCGTACGCATTCATGCCCCACTGCAGGTTGCCGAGCTTCGTGCTCGCGAGGTAGCTCCATGCGGTGTCCCCCGCCTGGAAGAGTTGCAAGCGGTAATCGTTGACCATGATGCCGGCAATGCCTTTGGCGGCGGTGCCGCGGAGCTCCAATTCCGTTTTTGCCGTGCGGAATGTCGCTCCAGATCCCGCAGGCAGGAGAATGGCTGGTGGTGCGGGAGGCTGGAGATCGCGCCGCACGGTGCGGGATTGCTCGGCGATGACAATGCCGTTCCCATCCAGGGCCGCGATGCGAATATTCACTTCCTCGTCATTCGGGAGAGCGAGTTCCTGGGAAAAAGCATTGCCTTTGATCGTTGCGGGGTAACCGTTGACCCTAATGGAGGCCACTCCTTTTCCGATGGTTCCGCTGACCGCTATGGAGCTTTCTCTGCTCATTTCTCCTTCCTCCGGGGCGAGGACGTGGAGGATTTCCTCTGCGGGAAGCTGCCGCTCTTCCTGTTGCGCGACCGCTGTGGCCGGAGCGCGCCGGCTGTTTTCCACAAATGGCGTCGCAGAGAGAACGGCATCGAGGGGAGAGCGGAAGGCGTAAAGATTCTGTTCCTGCGCCCGCAGTTCTGCGGGAAGAGCGATCTGTTGTCCTTCACCGATGTACAGTTCCGATGGCGCGCCCGGTATGCGGAGGACGACGCCGAGCGCATCACCGGAGTCAAAAACGGCGAGTGATCTCTCGCTTACGAGCGCTTCCGTCCCCGGGGGGAATTCCAGAGAGAACACGGGAGTCGTCACGCGGCGCATTGTTCCCGATGCGGTCGTCTTTGGGGTGGCGATCCATATCGTGCCGCGCGAAAGCTCGATACCGATGGCATCCTTCTGTCTTCCGCGCCGCATGTTTTCGATGGTGAGACTCGTTTCCCCGTCGAGGTGCATGCGCGTTGTGTCGAAGAATGCTACCGCAGCCGTGCTGCGCGCCTCCGTGTGGATGGCGTCCCCTTCGTACATTTTCACCGTTCCTTCTATGCGGAGCGGGTCGTTCCCGTCCACCGCTATGGTCGCGGCGTTACCGCTTTCCACCTGCGCCACTGCTTCCGGGTGTTCCACCCGCCAATCCGCCTGGATCCATGTGAGGAGCTTCCAGAGTGCGATGCCGCCGATGACGATACCTGCGACGATGCCGACGTATACCCACACACTGATGGCGCGTTCACGGTGCGCGGAGTTGAGGTAGCCATGCCGGAAACGGCGTCGTCGAAAAAGCACGGAGTTGTCCATCGTACGGCAAGCGTGCTCACATTGTCACGCGCTCGATTTCTTCCCGCGTGGTGACGCGCGTTTGCACCATGCTCTCTCCCCATTGTCGCATGGTCTTGTATCCTTCTTTCGTTGCCTGTGCCAGGAGGGCCGATGCTGGTTCCTGCGTGAGGATCATGTCCCGGATCGCCGGGCTGGTCATGAAAAGCTCCGGCACTACGCAGCGTCCGTTGTAGATGTCCGGGTTCGCGGGATCATAGGGGGTGCCTTCTGTCCTGTATATCTCTGCGAGCGTGCGCACGAGGCGCTGCGCGAGAATGCCGCGGAGCGACGGCGCGAACGTGTAGGGACTGACGCCCATGGAGAGGAGGCGCGGAACGGCCTCCACTGCGGAGTTCGTATGGAGCGTTGCGAGAACGAGGTGTCCCGTGAGCGCGGCATCGATGGCGGTCTGCGCGGTCTCGAGGTCACGGATCTCTCCGACGAGAATGACGTTGGGGTCGTGGCGGAGGATGGAGCGGAGTCCCGTGGCGAATGTGAAATCGTGGTCGGGGTCCACCTCGCTTTGCACGATGCCGGCGATTTCATATTCGATGGGGTCTTCCAATGTGATGATGTTCCTTTTTGTTCCGATGATCATGGAGAGAAGGGAGTACAGCGTGGTCGTCTTTCCTGATCCCGTTGGTCCGGTGACGAGCATGAGACCGTTGGGAAGATGGACGAGTTCGGCGAGCTTTTCGTGAATTTCTTTGGGAAAGCCGAGTTCTTCGAGGGGGATGATGCCGCGCTTCGGATCCAGGAGGCGGAGCGTCGTTGTTTCCCCGAATCGCGAAGGAATGGTGGCGACGCGGACGTTCACCGTTCGTGTGGTTGCTTGTTGCTGGTTGCTCGTGGCTGATTCTTGTACCTGAAAAGTGTATTGCCCGTCCTGTGGAATGTTCGTGACATTCAGTTTTAACTTGGAGAGGAATTTCACGCGCCGCATGAAGTCGGTGTAGGTGGCATGACTGATGGGTTTCAGGACATCCAACATGCCATGGAGACGGATCTCGAGCCGCACCTCCGTCTTTTCCGGTGACGTGTGGATGTCCGACACCCCCTTGTGTACGCAGTATTCCTGCAGTGCTTTCAGGAGTTCTTCCCCTCCCATACTGGAGAAATCCGGATGTTGCATCTCCCCATTATAGCACGGAATGACGGCGTGTTGCTATACTGCGGATCTTCGCCTTTTTTCCATGCTTTTGCGATTGCGGGTCCCCTCAGTCGAGGTCCACAAGCGCCGGTCGCTTGCGCGGCGCATTCTCATCCTTCATGGGGTGTTCCTCGCGGGGCTTCTCATTGTCATTGCGCGGCTTATGGACCTGCAGCTTTTTAAGGGTGCCGACTATCGCCGGGCGGCGCAGGAGCAGCATTATGGCGGCGTCGTTCTCCCGGCTCGCCGCGGGGAAGTTTTTGGTGTGAACAGCAAGACGGGAGAGCATGCCATTCTCGCGACGAATACCACGCTCGCCCTTCTCTACATCGATCCGCTGGTGGTGGATGACCCGGCCGTGGTGGCCGACACGGTTTCGTCCGTTCTCTTTACCGAGGAGTTTTACGATCAGTGCGCTCGCGCCATGCCGTCGTGCCCTCGTGAACTCATGCCATTTTTCGAGCAATTGTTCGATCCCCTCACGTTCGCGCGTTCCATACAATCGTCGGGTGCGCTCCTGGAGCGACTGCCATCCACGATTCCTTCCATCCATCCGCGCGGCGTCGTCGTGCCGGATTTGTCCGAGGCGCGGCGACTCTTTGCGCGGGACATCGAGCGCCGCATCGCGGAGAAACGCGTCCGCTTTGCACCGTTGAAGTACAGCGCCACGAAGGTGGAAATGGAAGCGGTACAGGAGCTGGGTCTTTCCGGAGTGGCCGTGCGATGGGAGCAGTATCTGATCTATGCCGACCCCGAAGCAGTGCCGCAATCACAGGCGGCGTCGGTCGCTCGTTCGCTCGCGAAAGTGCTCCGCAGCGACGCCGCTGCGATGGAGCAAGCGCTGCGTTCCCGTCCGCTTCGCTACGTTCCCATCATGCGGCGTCTGCCTCCGGCGCTTTCCCTCAAAGTGAAGGAACTCTTGCTGCGCTCACGGAAGGAGACGCTTGCGCGGAAATCCCAGGCGCGCACCACGGTGGAAGCGGATCGCATCCTCGATCCTCTGCGCTGCATTGCCCTGCTCCCGGAACATTGGCGCTTTTATCCCGATGCCACCATCGCTTCCCACGTCGTGGGATTCCTCAATGCCAATCAGGAGCCGCAGTACGGCGTGGAGCGGACGTTCAACCCGCAGCTCCGGGGGCAAGAAGGTCTCATTCGCACGGTGAGCGATCCTGCCGGGGGGCAGATCCTCACGTCGGAGCAAACCATCATCGATCCGCAGGACGGAGACACGGTCATTCTCACGATCGACCCCATCATTCAGAAGGAAGTGGAAACCATTCTTGCCGATGGCGTGCGGAGGTTCCAGGCCAACAGCGCGCAGGTGGTGGTCCTGGATCCCTTCACGGGGCGTGTCCTGGCCATGGCCAATGCTCCGCTGTTCGATCGCAATGCGTATGGCGGAGTGTACGAGAAGGAAGCGATATTGCTGTCCGGCGAACGGGAGCGCGGCATCGTCGTCGAATTGTACCATCCCATTACGAGCGTGCGCGTGGTAAAGGCGTATTTCTCCGATGTGACGACGGCGGAAGGGCGGGAGAAGCTCAGTGCCAAAACACGCAGCGCGCTCGAGGAGATAGAACGGTCGTATGATCTCAAGGATATTGCGCGGTATTACCTCTACTACGGTGAGAACGATCGCGTGGAAATTTTTCCTACGGATCTCAAGGGAGTGTGGTTGAAGTATCGCAATGCCATCGGCGTTGGCGCCTATCTTAATCGTGTCGTGCAGGAAACCTACGAACCTGGTTCCATCATGAAGCCCATTACCATGGCTATTGCTCTCGATCAGGGAGAGATCGTGCCGACCGATACCTATGACGATGCGGGGCCGGTGCAGGTCGACGAGTACACCATCAAGAATGCCCTTCTCGCATACTACGGACAGGTGACGATGACGAATTGCCTGGAACTTTCCATCAATACCTGCATGACGCATGTTTCTGCGAAGCTCGGTCCCAAGTTGCTCTACAGCATGCTGTCACGTTTTGGCTTTGGGCGCGTGACGGGCATCGAACTTGATGATGAACTGCCCGGCACCCTTCGGCCGTGGCGGAGCTGGAGTCGCGCACTCCTTGCCACGACATCGTTCGGCCAGGGCATGACTGCGACGCCGATCCAGATGGCGAGTGCGTTTGGCGCGCTCGCCAACGGCGGGAAGCTGCTCCACCCGACGGTGATCGACGGCATCCGCCGCGCGGACGGGACGGTGGATATGACGTCCATGCGAGTGTTGGATCAGGTGATCACCCCGGACGTGTCGGAAACGATCACGGCGATGCTGGTGAGCGCCGCGGAAAAAGGGTTCGCGAAAGCCGGGCGCGTTCCGGGATACCGTATTGCCGCGAAGACGGGGACAAGTCAGATCGCCGGCCCCGGCGGACGTTACGAGACGGGCACCGGTTCGACCATCGCGTCGTTCGCCGGTTATGGTCCTGTTCCAAATCCCCGCTTTGTGATCATTGTAAAGATGGACCGGCCGAAGTATCGCGAAACAGTGCATGGCGCCGCCGCCGCCGCCCCCATTTTTAAAGAAATCGCCGCCTTCCTTTTTAAGTATTACGGCATTCCGCCGAGCGAGGAATAGGTTCACTTCACCGTCACGCTTTTTGCCAAATTCCTCGGCATGTCGGGATCCTTTCCTCGTTGGACGGCGAGGAAGTAGGCAAGGACCTGGATGGGAATGATATTGACGAGCGCCTGGGCCGCGCCGACGTCGGGGACGCGGATCCACTCATCGAAGACATCGTTCCGTTCTGGTGCAATGCCGATGAGGAAACCGCCCCGCGCTTTCAGCTGTGTGGCATTGCTCAGGATGTCGGGGGTCACTTCATCATTTCCCGCGAGTACGACGCAGGGTGTTCCCGCTTCGATAAGGGCGATGGGGCCGTGTTTAAGTTCCCCTCCTGCAAATCCCTCGGCATGGATATAGCTCACCTCCTGAATTTTGATGGCGCTTTCGAGCGCCATGGGATAGTTCCAACTACGTCCGATGATATAACAGTTTTCCTGCGCCTTCAGGCGCTCGGCGAGTTGCCGGATCCGTTCCACGTACCGCGGATTCAACATGTCGTTGATCATCGAAGCCGTTTCCAGGAGGAGCTTCTTTCCCTCCTGGAGTTTTCCTGCAAGGGCATGTGCGATGAGGAGGAGGACGGCAAGTTGGCCCGTGAGGGCTTTCGTGGAAGCAACGGCGCGCTCGGGACCCGCGTGGATATGGAGGGTATAATCAGCCTCCCGCGCTATCGTCGATCCCTGCACATTGACGATCGCCAGTACTTTGCTGCCCTTCGCTTTCGCGATGCGCATTGCCTCGAGCACGTCGGCCGTCTCGCCGCTCTGACTCACGACGATCACGAGTGTATCGGGGATGAGGAAGTGGTTGTAGAGCTTGAATTCTCCGGCAGAGATGACGTTCACATGCTTCGCGGCGACAACGGAAAAGAAATATTCTGCGGCCATGCAGGCTTTGTGCGCCGTTCCGCAGGCGGTGAGGATCGTACCCTTGGCATCCTTGATGGCCCTGACGATTGTGCGAATTTGTTCTTCGTCCTGATTCACCGCGCGTGCGACCGATTCCTTCTGGTCCATGATTTCCTTGAGCATGAAGTGCGCGTAACTGCCTCTTTGCGCCTGTTCCGCTACCCAAGTGATCTCGATTTCGCGCTTCGTTCTCTCCGCGCCGGTCGCGATGTCGTAGAAGAGGATGCCGCTGCCGTCCGTCACAGCCATTTCGCCATCATCGATGTACTGAACGGTGTGCGTATACGCGAGGAAGGCGGGCGTGTCGGAGGCGATGAAATAGCCGTCGGAGTCCACGCCGACGATCAGGGGCGATCCGGTGCGGGCGGCGACGATGGTCTGCGATTGCGTGTGCATGGCGAGAAAAGCGTTGCGTCCCTTGCAGCGCAGACACGCCTTGCGGAAAGCGGCGCCGAAGTCCGGTGTCATCTTCCTTTCCTCTTCCACGAGATGCGCGACGATCTCCGTATCTGTTTCCGAAAGAAAGCGGTGTCCTTTTTCCAGCAGCTCCCGGCGGAGCTCTTGGTGGTTCTCGACGATGCCGTTGTGGACAACCGCTATCGTTCCGTCGCAGGAAAGGTGCGGATGTGCATTTTCTCTGGTAACGCCGCCGTGTGTTGCCCAGCGTGTGTGAGCGATGGCGAGCGGTGAGGACGATCCGAATGCGGCGGAGTCCAGATGACTCACCTTGCCGATGTCCTTCTGTACCCGTACCGATTCATCCGTTTTCCATGCGATTCCCCAGGAGTCGTACCCGCGATATTCAAGGTTCTTGAGGCCACTCAGAACCAGAGAACTGGCGTCGCGCCGCGACCCGACATACCCGACTATGCCGCACATAGAGGCCATTCTAGGGATAGCCCTGGACTGGTCAATGTTCTTTTCCTATACTGGCCGCATGCCTCGTACACACTCGGCGATCAGAGCGGCGCGACAAAACCGCGTGCGACGGGAGAGGCGGGCGCCGCAGCGGACTTATATGAAGACGATGATGCGCAAGACTATGGAGGCCGCTATTGCGGGGAAGGTTGAAGAGGCGCGGTCTCTTCTTCCTTTGGCTATGAAGTCCATCGACATGGCTGCCAAGAAGCACATCATCCATCCTCGAAACGCTGCGCGAAAAAAGTCACGAATCTCTCGATGCGTCCATGCGCATCCTGGCGCTTGATGTCGGCACGCGGCGAACGGGAGTCGCCTATACGGAGTGTCCACCCGGAATTCCCCTGGTTCTTCCCACTCTTCGTCATGCGTCCGTTCGTGCATTGCTTGCGCATGTGGCGCGGATCGTCGACGCGCGACGCATCGACCGTATCGTCGTCGGTTTGCCCATACTTTCTTCGGGAAAAGAAGGGATGCAGGCGCAACGTGTTCGTGCACTCCTTCCGTCGCTTGCGCGCATGGGGGCGAGCGTGACGACGTTGGACGAACGGCATTCCACTATGCATTCCTCTCGCGATCCGGATGCGGAAGCGGCATGTGCAATTCTCATGGTATATCTGGATAGATTGGAAACCGGGCATATTTGACATTTGACAGAAGAGGTTTTTCATTGTAATAATGAATGCTTACTTTTGTTTCGTGTGTGGAAGAGCCTCTCTAGATATCGGAAGATTATGGAAAAACAACGGTGCAAGTTCGTCCATTCAAACCTGGCGCTCATCTTTTACTCCCTGTCAATGTTCTGGTAGAACGAAGCAAGCATATTCCCCCCGGTCCATGCCCGATGCATCCTCTTCCACTCTTTCCCCCGTTCTCCAACGGAAGGCCGGAGTTGTTTCCTCGTTCCATTTGCAGGATCTTTTGCAGGATCTTTTCCTTGTTCTCACGGAGAAGGAGTCCAATGTCATTAAGAAGCGTTTCGCTCTCATGGGACAGTCGAAACAAACGCTTGAGAAGATTGGACGAGGTTTCCGCGTGACGCGGGAGCGTATACGACAAATCGAGAGTATTGCCATCGGGAAGCTGCGGAGGACGGTGCGAACGACGCGGCTGAATGCGGTGAATGAATTGGCGAAAGAGCTTTTGCGCTCCCATGGAGGACTCATGCGGGAAGATGGACTCATTAGCAAGGTTCTCACGTTTGCCCGGCATGGTACAGAGTTGGACGGGGCCATTGTGCGTCTTGCCTTTTCCATTGACAGTGATCTGGCCCGTGGCGGGCGTCTGGGGACATTTTCGCCATTCTGGCGCTTGGCTCCTTTGGTTATGGATGACGTCGCTTTGGTGGCGGATGCCCTTGTGAAGGTACTCCGGAAGAGGAAATCATGCATGCAGAAGGACGAACTGGTGGCTGCGGTGCAGTCGCTGCAGCTTTTCCGGGACCGCGTGCCGAGCCGGGAGCTCATTCAGAGCTGCTGTACCGTGGATGAGCGCTTGCGGGAGGTGGAAGAGGGGTGGGGGCTGACGGAGTGGCGCTTCGTCCGTCCCCGGAGCATCCGGGATAAGGTGGAAATTGTTCTGAAGAAGGCAGGCCATCCGCTCCATTTCATGGATATTGCCAATCGCATTCGCGAAGAAAAGTTCGATCATAAAAATGTGACTGTCCAGGCGGTGCACAATGAGCTCATCCGCTATCCGCAGTTTGTACTGGTTGGTCGTGGACTGTATGCGCTGCAGGAATGGGGGTATGAGCCCGGGACTGTTGCGGATGTCATTGAGCGTATTTTGAAGGAGAAGGGGCCGCTGAGTAAGCAGGAAATCATCGCTGAAGTGGCCAAGCAGCGCACGGTGAAGGTTGGCACCATTTCCCTCAATTTACAAAAAATGCCGTACTTCGTCCGGGTCGGGCGTGCCGTCTATGCTTTTGAAGCGACGAAGAAGAAATAGACGAGCGATGGTCGTTTTTTTGGCGCTGATGATTGCGGGATGCGCTCCGCGTGCGGCGGACACCGTTCCTGTTCCTCAAGGAATCGTGCGCGTTCAGGGGGTGCTCTCCCCCGCTGGCCTTTCCACTGTGCGCCGCGGGTCTTTTTTTCTGTCCCAAGGGGGGCGTGTAGTGTATTACGCCGAAAGTCCGACGATTCCTCTTCATCGTTTTGTGGGATGTGACTGTTTCTTCCGCGGCGTGGTCGAGCCGAACAGCGATCCGGCCGCTCTCCCGGTTTTGGTTGTGCAGGAGGTGGAGGGAGGTGAAGTTCTTTCATCTTCATCGCCATCTTCATTTCCACTTTCTTCCTCTTTTTCTTCTTCTTCTCTTTCGTCCAGCGGTTCCGGCATTCCATGCGGCGGGGAGAGGGGCGTACTCTGTCCCATGGGGGAGTATTGCGTCGTGGAATCTTTCGATGCCACCTCCGGCCATTGCCGTTCTATCCAAAATAGATTCTAGTTTTTGCAAGCCCTCTTTCTTGACGGGGGGAAGTGCTACAGAGAGAGTGGTGTACGTTCGTTTACCCATTTCCCATTCCTTGTTATGACGAAGCTCGCCACCTCTCCATCTGTCTCAAGCGTCGGCGCCACCATTGACCGCAAAAATCATGTCAAGACAGCGGATGACGGGAAAGGCGATGCGCTTCGACTGGCTCTCGTGCAGATTGAGAAACAATACGGTGCAGGGGCCATTATGAAGATGGGGGAGGAACACGCGGTCCACGTCGAGCGTTTTTCCTCTGGATCCCTTGCTCTGGATATCGCTCTTGGCGGGGGGATTCCGCGGGGTCGTATCATCGAAATTTTCGGCCCGGAATCTTCGGGAAAAACAACGCTTGCTCTCCATGCGATTGCCGAAGCCCAGCATGTTGGTGGGAGGGCGGCGTTTATTGATGCAGAGCATGCGCTGGATGTTCAGTACGCGAAGCGCATCGGCGTCAATATTGATGAGCTTCTGGTGTCGCAACCGGACGATGGGGAGCAGGCGCTCGAAATTGCAGAGACACTCGTCCGTTCCGGGGCAGTGGACATCATCGTCATCGATTCTGTCGCCGCGCTCACCCCTCGCGCGGAGATCGAGGGTATGATGGGCGATAATCACATGGGATTGCAGGCGCGGCTCATGAGCCAGGCACTGCGCAAATTAACTGCCATTGTTGGAAAGACCAGCTGTTCCGTCGTCTTCATCAATCAAATCCGCATGAAAATCGGCGTGATGTACGGCAATCCGGAGACCACGACGGGGGGAAATGCGCTGAAGTTTTATGCCTCCATACGCCTTGATGTGCGACGCATCGATAAAATTATTGGAAAGGACAGTACAGAGAGCGAAGTGATCATTGGGAGTCGCACCCGCGTGAAGGTGGTGAAAAACAAAATTGCCCCTCCCTTTCGGCAGGCAGAGTTCGACATTCTCTATGCGAAGGGGGTAAGCACAGAAGGAGCTGTGCTCGATCCTGGCTTGCGCACGGGGCTACTCCAGAAGACGGGGCATTATATTCAGTATGAAGGAGAGACGTTGGGGCAGGGACGGGAACAGGCGCGAGCTTTTTTGGTAGAGCATCCGAAGATCACTCAGGCATTAGAAAAAGCAATACGCTCCCATCCGTAATCCGCCGGTTTCTCCTATGCGGTAGAATGACATGGCATGTCCGCATCATCCCCTCCCCTCCTCGACGCGCCGCCGCATGCGTTGGAAGCGGAACGCACCGTTCTTGGTGCGCTTCTCCTCGATCCAGAGGCCATTATCAAGGTGTCGGATTTTCTCCGTCCGGAGGACTTTTACGATCCGCGGCTGCGGAGCATTTGTCAGGTCATCTATGACCTCTACCAGCGACATGAGCCCATTGATTTTGTGACGGTGGCCAGTCGCTTAAGCGATGCCGGCACGCTCAATGATGTCGGCGGGAGCGCGTTTTTGGCGGAACTGGCTTCTTCCGTTCCCACGTCTTCCCATATTTACCAATACGGCCAGATCGTGAAGGAAAAAGCAGTGCACCGGAGCATCATCGATGCGGGTCGGAGGATCGTTGGATTGGGATACGATCTTGATCTTCCCGTTGCAGAATTACTCGACAGCGTGGAACGCGCGGTGTTTTCGGTGACGAATACGGTGTTGCGGGAGAAATTTGTTCATATTCGCGATATTCTCGATGCGCGCTATGAGCGTTTCGCCGAACTCCATGAAGCGGATGATCCTGACGCGCTCAAGGGCACTGCCACGGGGTTCCATACACTCGATGCCAGGCTTTCCGGTCTCCAGCCATCCGATCTCGTTATCCTGGCGGCGAGGCCGAGCATGGGAAAGACGAGTTTGGCTTTGAATATCGCGCAAAACGCAGCAATTCGCTTCCAGAAAACCGTGGGGATTTTTTCTTTGGAAATGAGCAAGGAACAGCTCGTCGATCGACTCTTCGCCTCCATGCTGGGTGTGGACTCGTGGAAGCTCCAGCGGGGCAAGTTGGATGACACGGATTTTCAGAATATGGGACCCATCATGGATGAGCTTCACAAGGCCAATATCTTCATAGACGATTCCGTGGCTTCTTCCCTGACGGAGCTGCGTACGAAAGCGCGGCGTCTCCAGATGGAGCATGGTTTGGATCTTCTCGTCATCGATTACATCCAACTCATGACGACCGGCAATATGAGTTATGCCGGGAATCGCGTGCAGGAAATTTCGGAAATTTCCCGTTGTCTCAAGCAGCTGGCGCGCGAACTCCGCGTGCCCGTTTTCGCTCTTTCTCAGCTGTCGCGCGCCGTTGAAAGCCGTCCGGGAAACATTCCTCAATTGTCCGATCTTCGCGAGTCCGGTTCCATAGAGCAGGATGCCGATGTGGTGCTCATGATGTATCGGGAAGATTATTATGATGAAGAGAGCGGTCGGCCCGGCATTACCGATGTGTACATTCGCAAGCATCGCAATGGTCCGACGGGGCGCGTCGAACTCCTTTTCAAAAAAGAACAGATGCGCTTCTACGATGTTGACAAAGTCCATACGTCTCCGTAGGTACTCTCTGCCTTTTATGCCGTTGTATACCCTTCCTTTTCGTCCGGAAATCTCCATTGTCGCGATGCTTTTCTATGCCCTGTTTGCGTTTTTCGGTGTTCTTTTCCTCACACCCGCTTTTGTCACATTCCTTCGCTCGCACCGCATTGGAAAGCAGTTGAGAGTGGAAACGGTCGACGGTCGGGAACCTACGGTTTTCCGCACGTATCACCAGCATAAGTTTGGGACGCCGACCATGGGCGGCGTTCTCATGTGGGGCGCCATCGTTCTTACGGTGCTCTTTTCCCGCGCTCTTTCGTTCTTTGGCGCCGTGGAGCATTCCCTTCTCCAGCGCGGTCAGGTGTACCTGCCGTTGTTCGTTCTCATGGCCCTTGGCATTCTCGGCGCTCTCGACGATTATCTTAATGTGCGCGGTGTAGGCCGGCGGAAGGGTCTCGACGTTCTGCCGAAGATCGGTTTCCTCTTCCTGGTGGCCATCGTTGCGGCGTCATGGTTCTATTTTCGGCTCGGGTATGACAGTATCACCATCCCATTTTTAGGAACCGTCGTTCTCGGTTGGTGGTACATTCCTCTCTTCGTGTTTCTTCTCATCGGAACGGCGAACGCCGTGAATATTACCGATGGGCTCGACGGTCTCGCCGGAGGACTCCTCGTCATTGCGTTCGGAGCTTTCGGCGTGCTTGCGTACCTTGGCGGCCTGTATATTCTGGCGGCGTTCTGCGCGGTTACCGTCGGAGCTGTGGCGGCATTTTTGTGGCATAACGTTCCGCCGGCCATTTTCATCATGGGGGACACGGGTGCTCTTGCGCTCGGCGGTGTTCTGGCGGTGATTGCGCTCATGATTGACCAGGTGGCCGTGCTGCCGTTCATCGGCGGCGTCTTTGTCCTGGAGACGCTGTCGGTCATTCTTCAGCTTGCCAGCAAGCGGTTCCGCGGCGGAAAGAAGGTGTTCCTTGCCGCGCCTCTCCATCATCATTTCGAGGCGTTGAATTGGGGGGAGAGCAAGGTCACCATGCGTCTCTGGATCATTGGGGGATTCTTCGCCTTTTTGGGCATTGTACTCGCGGTGATGGGGTGAGATAATGGGCGTCCCCATGATCCGCGTTGCCATCAATGGGTACGGGCGAATCGGTCGGAATGTCCATCGGCAGTTCCTCATGCGCTTTGCGGATGCCGTCGAAGTGGTGGCCGTGAACGCCTCCTCCGCTCCCGATATGCGGGCGTATCTCTTGAAATACGATTCTCTCCACGGTCGTTTCCCCGCAGATATTCTGGTGGACGGAGAGGATCTCCTCGTCAATGGAAAGCGCGTTCGTGTCGTGCGGGAACGCGATCCGGCCCGTTGCCCCTGGCAGGAGCTGCATGTTGATGTCGTCGTGGAGTCGACGGGGAACTTTGCGACGCGGGAAGAGGTTTTGGGGCACCTGCGAGCGGGGGCGAGGCGCGTCGTGGTTACCGCTCCGATGAAGGACGGAACTCCGACCATTGTCCCGGGGGTCAATGACGATGCTCTGACGGCGGATATGGATATTATCTCCACCGCATCCTGTACGACGAATTGCATCGCCCCGGTTATCAAGGTCATCGATGCGGTGTATGGGGTGGAATCCCTTCTCGTCAGTTCCGTCCATGCGTACACTGCTTCTCAAAATCTTCTCGATAACAAGGCGCAGGAGCCGGGGGAACTTCGCCGTGCGCGCGCCGCCACTCTTTCGGTCATTCCCACGAAGACGGGAGCCGTGCGCGCGTGTGCCGCGATATTCCCGCATCTGAAAGGGCGCATGGATGGCATGGCGTTTCGCGTGCCCGTGCCGACGGTGAGCTGCGCGTACATGGCGTTTCTTCTCCGTCGGGAGGCGAGCGTGGAGGGGATTCATGGGCACCTTCGCTCCGCGTCTCTCCAGCCGGACCTCCGCGGCATTCTTGCGGTATCTGATGACGAATGCGTATCCATCGATTTTCAGACCGATCCCCATTCCTCCATTGTCGATGCGCCGTCGACGAAGGTCGTATCGGATCGTGCGGTGCAGATCGTTGCGTGGTACGACAATGAGTGGGGCTATGCCATGCGCGTCACGGAGATGACGCTCCGTGTTGGAAAGCAACTCTCCCCTCCCCTTTTCCATGCCGCGCCCGCCTTGTCCTCTCTCTGAACGGCCGTCTCTGGACGAACATCTTCGCGCCGCCTCAACGGCCGATGATCTTCGTCGCCTTTTTCTTGCCATTGCCCGGAGCGCGAAGCACATCCAGTATGCCTTGCGGACGACGGGGGCGGCTCTGGCCGGGACGCGGAATCCGTTCGGCGAAGAGCAACTCACTCTTGATGTGCTGAGCGACGCGATCATTCGCCGGCATCTCGGCGCAACCAAGCTTGTTGCCGCGTGCGCGTCGGAAGAGCATCCGGAGCCGATTTGCATGCATCCACGCGCCCCGTTCATCGTCGTATACGATCCTCTTGATGGCTCTTCCCTCGTTGACGCCAACTTTTCCATCGGATCTATTTTTGGCGTGTATCCGGCGTCCGATCTCCTTTCCCGAACGCCGCGAGCGCAGGTGGGGGCGCTGTATGTTCTGTACGGCCCTCGGACGGTTTTGGTGTATTCAACGGGAAATGGCGTCCATGAATTTCTCCTCGATGAAGTGGGGGAATTTGTTCTGCAGCGGGAGCGTGTCGGCGTGGATGCCGTCGCAAAAAACTTTAGTCCGGGGAATCTCCGTGCAGTGAATGACAATCGCGCTTACCGCGATTTGATGGATCGCTGGCTCGCGCGCGCGCTGACTCTCCGGTACTCGGGGTGCATGGTCGCAGACATCCATCATATTCTTTGCAAGGGGCAGGGGGTGTTTACGAATGTCGGTGGCAGTTCCTATCCCGAGGGAAAGTTACGGCTGCTTTTTGAGTGCGGTCCTTTCGCCTACATTCTCGAACAGGCGGGCGGGAGGGCTTCGAACGGGACGGTGTCCATTCTGGACGTTCCGATCCGTTCCTGCGATCAGCGCACTCCCATCATTCTAGGGTCGACGCAGGAGGTGGAAGACGCGTGCAAGGTGCTCAGTTCCAAAACGGTTCCGTAATCGCCTTTTGCAGGGCCTCTTCCAACGAAAGCTTTTCGTCATCCTGTCTTTGGTGTTTTTTTTCGAGAAAGCGTTTTGCGGTGCGGGCGGTACAGTACGGGTAGTACATCCGCTTCATTTTTTTGGTCGCGTCCCCCGTCTGTTCGCGCGGGAGCTTTTTCGGACTGTCGCCTTCCCATTCCACCGGCCCGATGACGAGGCGCGCATCGGGGTCGAAATAGACGAGGGTATTGTCGGACGTGTTCATTGAGCGTGGAAGAATGAGCGTACTTGCCGTTCTTGCTGTTCTTTCCATTGGCAGAATGCCTCGAATGCCGCAAGGAGATTACCGAGGAGGCTTACATAGATGCCGAAGCGAATGCCCATGCGTGAGAATTCGAGCGTGATACTGGTAAGCACGGAGAGCGCTAGGATGGTAAGAATGACTGCTTGGGAGGACGCGAGGAGACGGACGAAATGTTTCTTCTGTTCCGTCACGATATGCGGTCCTCCCGAAAGGGGGATGAGTGTGATTAGGAGGATGAAGGCATTCAATGCAAGGATGCCGACGCCATGGACAGTGGTATAGGACTGGAATCCGGCGTAGCGCAGCGGCTCCCCCCCCAACCATTCTCCGGAAATCCACGGGAGGAAGACGCCGAGCGATCCTACCAGGGCGCCGCAATTGAGAAGGCGCTCCGCGAGCTCCATTCCGGCGATTTTTCGCATGAATGCCATATTCATGGAGAGAGCATAGCACAGGATTTCCCCGATAGCTGCCGGCCTCGCGTTCATAGTCAAGCGGGAGAGGGGGTCTGAGGATGATTTCTCCGGTACCATGGTTTCCTATGCATTTTGTGATCGATGCGCGGGAGGCTGCGCGGGAGCGACGGACGGGAAAAGGAGAGTGGTTGTCCGGTTTTTTGAAGGAACTTTCCCGTCGCGATGTTTCGGCGACGCTTCTGGCGGATAGCGCGGCGGATAGCCGGGAATGTGGCTCTCTGCATCGCCTGCCAGCTTCGGGATGGCGATGGCACCTACACGCGCAACACATGGTGCGACGCATGTCGCCGGATACGTTGTACATTGCTCCAACGAGCTTCCTTGTGCCTTTTTTCCTGGGGAAATCGGTGCGCTCCGTTCCGATCATTCACGATCTCATCGCCTTTCGTCGCGAGCCGCATCAATGGAAGGCGCGTATGATCGAGCAGAGGACTCTCCGCCGTGTGGTGCGGTGCGCCTGGCGCGTGTGTACGGTTAGCGAAACAACCGCTTACGATCTCCGTTCGCGCTATCCTTTTCTCCAGTCCCCCATTCTCGTGCCGCTGTCCGGCGGTCCGTCGCACGCGCTCCCTTTGCGGTGGCAGCCGGATGGAAGAACCATTCTCTGCATAGGAACCCTGTGTCCGCGTAAGAACCAACGGCGCCTCATCGAGGCGTATGCCATGCTGCCCGCCGGTTTACGGGAGCGCTTCCGTCTCTGTTTCATGGGCGGACGCGGGTGGAAGGATCGTGACATTCTCGCTGCTATTGCACGAACGAAAGGTGTGGTGTGGGAGGGGTACGCATCCGCCGACGCGCGCGTGGCGGCATTGCAGTCGTGCCATACTCTCGTCCTCCCGTCCCTCTATGAGGGGCTTGGCATGCCGGTCATCGATGCGTTCCACGTCGGTATTCCGGTTCTTACGAGCGCGCGGGGTGCCCTTCGTGAGGTTGCCGGTGACGCGGCGCTTTTCGTGGATCCGGAAGATCCTCTTTCCATCCGCGACGGGCTGGCGCGGATTTGTACGGATGATGCGTTCAGGGCAGAGCTCCGCGAGCGCGGATTCCGTCGGGCGCGGCAGTTTACATGGTCTATAGCGGTGGATCGCTTTCTCGCTGGGGTACGTTGCTAGTCGTATGTTCGTTTCTATACTCCTCGTATGCTCGTCTACCCTCGTATTGGCGTCACGGTGAAATCCACTCTCGGCGCAAAGGATGAGGCCGTTGATCGTGTCGTGCAGGTTCTCCGAGAGGAAGGCGCGGAAGTCTTCATCGACACGGAACGCATGCGTGGTCTTTCGTGCATCCGCGGCTGCGCGCCGCTCAACGGCGCCCCGCTGGATCTTCTCGTTGTCATTGGCGGTGATGGCACTATTCTTCGTTCCGTGCGGGAACTCCGCGATTTCCGCATCCCCATTCTCAGCGTCAACCGCGGCGTGATTGGCTTTCTGGCGGAAACGCGTCTGGAAGAAGCGGACACGCTCGTACGCAAGCTCCTTCATGGCGAAGGCGTCTTGGAAGAGCGCTCCCTCCTCCACGTGGAGGTTGTGCGCGATGCCGCCTCTCCTTTTCAGGGATATGTGCTGAACGAAGCAGTGATCGCGCAAGGGGCCATTGCGCGTCTGATGGATCTGCGGACGTCCATCAACGACGAGCCGCTCGCGACGTTTCATGCCGATGGCCTGATCATTGCTACGCCGACGGGCTCCACCGCGTATTCCCTTGCCGCCGGCGGTCCCATTGTTCACCCCCGCTTGCATGCGACGATCCTCACGCCGCTCAACCCGCACAGCTTTAGCCAAAAGCCCATCGTTGTTCCAGGCGCGAGCCGAATCGAGGTGCAGGTGCTGATGCAGGAGAACAAGTTCATGGATCATCAAGTCAGCCTCACGCTCGATGGCCAGACATACGTTTCCTTGTGTCGCGCGGACGCCGTTCGCGTGTCTATGCGGGGGGAAACCGTGCGGTTTCTCCGTCGTCGGGAGGATACGTTTTTTTCCACTCTCCGCGCGAAGCTGCAGTGGGGAGGGCGGTTGGAAGAAGAGGGTACAGGAGGGCCCGGGTGACGACGGCGCGGGTGCGCTCTTCCTCCTGCACCTGCACAGTGAAGATTCTGGAGATCGTTCCAGAGCGGGCGATGAGCGGTAATTGGAATTTTCGAAAGAAATCCATGAGCGCATCGCGATCCGTGATGGAGGAAAATCCCATGATAGTGCGCAGAATTGGGTTTTTGCGCATCCACCGTTCCACTTCTTCGATGAGTTCGTCTTCCGGATTCACCACGGCGAGCACGTCGGATTCCCCGATCCACCGCGACTCCCGGTGATCGGGCAACAGTGCAGTGAGCTGGTGGTTCAAGAGGTGGAGCGGGACTCGGTGATTCTTGGCGACGGTCTCCAGTTGTTCCCTGAAATAATCCAACCAGGCGTCGATGGCGGCGTTGTACGTTTCCGGGTTTTGGTTGCAGGCGAGGAATCCCGTGTCCTTTGGCCGGAGGATGGCGACGGTACATCCGTGTCTCATAACCGAGCGTTGTCTGTCTTTCCCATACTTTCGTCAATTTGATCCGCTCGACATTCCACGACGAAACCCCTGCAGGCATGGTGCAAGCGTGCTGTGGCGAGGAGGGGGCGGAGGACGGCGAGACCGTCGGGTCCGGCACGGAGGGCAATGTTTGGTTCGTACTCCGTAACGTCGATCGGGAGTTTTTCCCCCTCCGGGATATAGGGAGGATTGGCAATGATCAGGAAGGGATTTTTGGCCATTCGACTATGCTCGTGGTGATACAGGGGTTCCAGGAGATTGCCATGCAGAAATTGGATGCGATCGGCGACGTTGTGCCTTTTGGCATTCATTTTCGCGACGTCCAAGGCCGCTGCGCTGATATCCGTTGCAATGACGTTGATCTCCGGAAACTCACAAGCGATCGTGATCGCAATGCAGCCACTTCCCGTGCCTATATCGACGATTGTTTGAATGCCATTGAGAGATCCCCATATTTCGGAAATTCCGATAATACCGGAGTCCAGTGGCACTGTGGAAGAAAGCCGATGTGTCATGGTGAGCGGAAGGGTGACACACTGCGCACATGTTTCGTCTTTCTGTTGTTGTAGTATGGCGAGTACCATTTCGACAAGCCCCTCCGTGGATGGCCGCGGGATGAGGACGGAACGATCGACGTGGAATGACCGACCAAAAAATTCTTTCTCCCCTGTGATGTAGGCAATGGGTTCATCCTGCTCTCGACGCTTGCGGAAGGTATTCCATTGGTGTTCCTCTTGATTCGTGAGCATATATTCCCCATGTGCGAGGATCCAAGTACGATGTTTTCCGCAAATGTATGCGAGGAGAATTTCCGCATCTCCATGCGGAACATGTTCAGATGCCACTGCGTCTTTGATGCGCATGGCGCTATCATAGCCGCATGCTGCACGTCGGTATTGATTGCCGCTTCGGCGGGACGGTTTCCGGGCTTGGGAGCTATACGAGGGCGCTTGTGACGCATATTTTACGGAGGAACGATCCCATCCAGTACGTTCTTTTTGTGCAGTCCGCGGATGAAGAGTGGATACGTGGCTTGAGAGGCGCTCCTACAACCTACCACCTCCAACCTACCACCTATGCTCACTATTCCGTTTCCGAGCAGACGCTCTTTCCTCTTGTCATACGGCGTTCCGGCATCAATCTCCTGTTCTCCCTTCACTTCAATGTTCCTCTTGTCTGTCCCGTGCCATTCGTTGCTACAATCCACGATCTCATCCTCCATCGGCATTCCCGGGGAGCTCCATTCGGGAAGCGCATTGCGTATCGCGCGGTGATGCGTCATACGATCACGCGTGCGCATGCTCTCATTGCCGTGAGCCAGTTTGTTCTGTGTGAAATAGGAAAAACATACGGGATGCGCGCGGCGCGGAAGACGACCGTGATTCCCGAAGGAGTGGATGTTCGCTTCTTCCGCCGTTCCGCGACGGAACAGGAGGACGTACTGCGGAAATATTGCGTTCATAAGCCATTTTTCCTCTATGTTGGCAATGCAAAAGAACACAAGAATCTCCCCATGCTCATTGCGGCGTTCCGGAGGCTCCGCTCGCCGGATAGAACTCTTGTTCTCGTGATAGCCGGCCGGGAAGCCTGTTCTCCGGAGACCGGAGAGGGGGTGTTGCGCCTCTCCTCTGTGCCTGACGATGATCTTCCCGCCTTGTACTCCGCGGCCGAAGTGTTTGTGACCGCATCCGTTTATGAGGGATTTTGCCTTCCCATCGCGGAGGCGCGAGCGTGCGGCTGTCCGGTCATTGCCCTGGATAGAGGGGTGATGCCGGAGGTGGTCGGGAAGGGCGGGGTTCTCGTGGAAACGACGGAAGAGGCATTGGCGTGTGCGATGCGCTCCCCTCCCCCCTCCGGCGCAGGATGGCAACGACAATGGGGTGTGGTGGCAGAGGAAACCGTCCAGTGTCTTCTTACGGCGCGATCGTCACGGTGACGGCGCCGGACTCGAGAATGCTCGCTCCCCCCGTCGCGTTGGTGAGATGGACGGAGAATGATTCGTCCTCTTCCAGGATATTGGCATCGCGCGTGATGGGGATGCGGATGCTTTTCCCCGCTTCTCCCTCGAGGAAGGTAAGCGTTCCGTTGGTCTCGGCGTAATCGGAACCGCTCAGGGCAAGTCCGCTCTTCGTCGCATAATCGACCGTTACGGTTCCTTTACTTCCTCCGATGCGGAGAACCGCCAGAGATACCTCGCCGCTGTCTTCGTTGACGCGCTCTGTCTTTTTCTGGAATTTCAATGCCCCGATGCCGTAGGGTTCTATCTCGTCATCCATGATGGCGAGCTGCGCCGTGGCGGTGGCGCCGATATTGGCTCCCGCGGGATTTTTCAGGGAGAGATTGACTGTTTTCATTCCTTCAATTGCCGTGTTATCGGTGATTTGGATGGCGAATGTTTTTTGCGTTTCACCCGCTGCGAATGCAAGGGAACCCTTGGTGGCCGCGTACTCGACGCCGGCAATGGCCGATCCGTTCGCCGTTTCATACTCGACGGTGCTCTGCCCGGTTCCGCCGTTCCGTACGATGGTAATCGTGGCCGTCCCGCCGTTTTCGCCGATGGAATACTGCTGCGCGCCAAAGGATATGCTCGTGCCGCCGCCTGGCAGTGACGTACTTGATACAGCGGAGGACGAAGCGGATTGTGTGACATTGCCATTGGCAGATTCGTCATCGAGGATGGTGACGATCATTGTGGATGGGGATCCGATGCTCGCTTCTGTGGGGTTGCTCAACATGATCCGCAGCCGTTCCGCTCCCTCGCCGGCGCTGTCATCCTTGAGTGGGATCGTGATCGTCTTCGTCGTTTCTCCATTGCCGAACACGATGGTTCCCGCTGTATTGACGTAATCCGTACCGTGCGTTGTCGTCTCGTCCTCCGTGGCGTAATGCAGAGACGCCGTTCCCGTATTCCCGTTCACGCGTTGGACGCTGACCATGATGCTCCTGGCCTTTTCGATGATGGAAAATCCCGCCGTGGCGAAGCGGAAGGTTCCCGCCCCCTCTTTGACATCCTGTTTTACCATTGCGCTTTGGGAAGAGGCGCCGGCGGACCGTCGCCGGTCCTTTCTCCCCGTCGCTGTCTCTTTGGCACGTTGTTGCGGCGTGCTTTTTCCGATGGAGCGAAGGAGTTGATCCAGGGCGAGTGCGAGCTGTCCTCTGGTGACGTATTCGTCGGGATGGAACGTTTCATCGCCGAATCCTTCCATGACGCCGGCATGGACCATGTTTCCGACGGCCCGGTCGTACGGGGATCCCGCCGGGATATCGCGGAAGATGGTCGAACCGAGGACGGAACCAGCCAATGCCGTTCCCGCCGTGCCGAGGCATATTCCTGTGATGATGGGGGTGAATTTCATGATGCAATTTTTCCGGAGACAGGTACCGCATTGCAATGGACAATTGGGGAGACTTGCGCTCTCCTAGAGCTTCTCCTAGACTGCTCCCGTTCTATGCTTGTCCTTCGTCTTCAGCGCACGGGGCGGTCCCGTGTCCCCACGTATCGCGTTGTCCTTGCGGAGAAAACCTGTGCGGCAAAGGGGCGCTGTCAGGAAATCCTTGGGCATTATCTCCTTGATCGGGATCCGCCCGTGTTCCAGGTAAAAGAGGAACGCATTCGTTACTGGATGGGGCACGGGGCGATTCCCAGTGATACGCTGGCGCGCGCACTTCGGAAGAATGGCATTGCTGGCATGGAGGGCTTCATTCGGCGGTATGCAAAGAAAAAACCAAAGACTGCGCCGACGGGTGGTGACAACGCGGCGGGAAACGGTTAGGATGCTCTGCGTCGTATGACTGATCCTGTGATGGCCGATCCGCCGGGACGCGCGTTCCTCCAGTATGTTCTGGGGGCGATTGTGGAGGATCACGACGTTCTCCGCGTGGAAGCGAGCACGGACGATTTGGGCGTGCTCCTCACGGTGCGGGTAAGCGCGCGGGACATGGGGAAGCTCATTGGCAAGGGAGGGCAGACCGTGCGAGCCCTCCGGACGCTCATTCGCGTGATTGGCGGCAACGCGCATCAGCGTGTTAACATGAAAGTCCTCGAGCCGGAATAGGCATTTTTTCCCCTTCATTCTTATGATTCGTGATCTTCTGGAAGGCGGCAGCATTCTCGATATCATCGCGACGGTGATTGCCCTGGGCATCATCATCGCGTCCATCAGTTCTCTGGTGTTCATCATTGTCGGAGGGATCACGTTCATTCTCTCCGCGGGAGACGACGAAAAGATCAAGAAGGCCGTGCATACCATTCGCTATGCGATCATCGGCCTCGTGATTTCGTTTCTCGCGTTCTTCCTCGTGGCGTGGCTCAGCCGTCTCCTCGATATCCCATTCGATCTCACCTTTACGACGATTGCTGCGCTCATGCAGGAGATCTTCGATGCGATGCGGTAGAAAGAATAGAGAGGGTGTTTTCTTTATCCCTTTTTCATCGGGAACGGAAACCCCGGCATTTTCTTCTTCATGTACGGTCGGAGGGCTTCCTCGAACTGCATGCGCAAGTCTTCGAGTTCCTGGCGTCCATCTTCCAGTGTCTCGCGGTCTGTGCTGTCCTCGAGGTTCGCGATGACGGAGCGGATTTCCTGTAGAGCGGATTCCATGGCGCCGACGTCTTTTCCCTTCTTTTGGAGTGTATCGACGATCTTCTGCATCTTTGCGAGGTGGCCGCCCTTGCGGGTCCACTGCCGGAGTTCATTTTTCATGTTGAAGGCATTCACCATACCCCAGAACTGATCGTTGGTGTTCCTCTCGTAGAAGTCCTGGAAGGCGTCGTTGACGGCGTCCGGGTCTGTGCCGCTCTCCACGAGATTCCGAAGTTCTGCGAGTTCTGCCTTGTATGCGTCGAGTATCTCTCGGAGTTCCTGCACATTCGTTCCTTTTTGTTTTCCCATTCTCTTCACTTCCCGTTCCATGTTTTTGGCATCCCTCTCGCGATCTCCCAGTTCCTTCCCTCTATTTGCCGCATTCTGGACATCCCAGAATTTCTGCTGGTCGTTCCTCTCGTAGAAATCCTGGAATGCGTCGTTGATTTCCTGTGGGTCTGCAGCGCCATCCACAAGTTTCCTAAGTTCTGCCACGGCTGCTTTGTACTCGTCGAGCGCCTGGCGGAGTTTTTCGACGTTTGCCCCCTTTGCTCTCTTCAGTTCTTTCTCCATGTTCTGGATGTCTTTCTCGCGATCTTTCAATTCCCTCGTTCTCCCTACTGCATTCTGGATTTCAGAAAACTCCTGTGCGGTGTCGTACACGGTGCGGAAGGCGTCGTCGATGTCCCGGTTGTCCGTTGTGCCGCTCAGGAGGAGCTGCTCCGCAGCGGAGAGCGCCGCTTTCACCCGTTCCACGATTTCCTTCAGCCTCGTTGCGTCCCCCTTCCCGTGCTCGATGTTCGTGATTTCCCGTTCCATGTCCTTCAGCTGGCCGCTGCGGAAGCGAGCCGCTTCCCCCTGCCGTCTGGCGGCATTGATCGTGTCGTAGAATTGTTGCTGCAGTGGCTGAACGCTCTCCTGCATCGCGTCCTGGACATCGCGGTTATCGG
>CAZWCH010000001.1:20330-30740 GCA_964632925.1 uncultured Candidatus Peribacteria bacterium | reverse complement strand
GAGCGCAGACCGATGCGGTTCGGATTCAATCGGGCGAGCGGGTGCTGCCTGGCGCAGCTGACATGAGCACTTTAGAGCAGGATGCCCAACGTGACGAAAACGATCAGCAGTACGTGCGTGAAAATAAGCGACTTCGGGAGTCGTGTTGTGCGGAGCCGGAGGTGGCACAAAGTCGAATGCAAGCCAAAAAGTAGAGGAGTGTACACATGGCATGGATGTTGTCGAGCGTTTTCCTGGAGCGACGCCTTTCAGCCTATTGCAGCCATTCTTTCCGGCTTTTCGGCCAGCCTCTGAGGAGCAGGAGAGCGAGCGGAGCCCCCCAGTTCGTCCAACGCTCCACAAAATCCCATACCGGCTCACCGACGATGGGACGCATAAGCGCAGTCCAAAATCCCCAAAATGTCATCCAGAGCAAGGCGAGGCGTATAGGGTGGAGCAGAATGAGGACTGCGAGAGTGATGTCGAGGAGGCCGACGAAAAAGAGGAGCCGGGTCGCCAGTGCGGCATCGGAAATACCGAAAAACGAAAACCATTCTATCCACGCCTTTTTTCCCTGGAGCGCAAAAACGCCATGACCGAAGAATTCACCGAAAACGGCAACGCGTAAAAGCCACTCGACGCTCTTTGCTGGCATGGTTGCACCATATAGCTCTGGAAGGGATGGCGCAATGGAAGGTGTGGATTGGTCGGGACGACTGGACTCGAACCAGCGGCCTCGTGGTCCCGAACCACGCGCTCTGCCAACTGAGCTACGTCCCGATGGTTCGGATGGTACCGGAAGGCTATTATCCTGTATAATGATCTTGTGGCAGATGCCGCAGAACACCAACACGAAAGGGATCGCTGGCCGAAGGATGCCGTAGGGCATCGCATGACTGCGAACGTGCCGGTTGCACGCGCAGAGGATACGATTGACGAAGTCCGTACCACCATCCAGAAAGCGCAAGAATTCGAGACGATCAACTACGTCTACGTGCTGGATGTTACGAAAAAACTCATAGGGATTCTTTCGATCAAAGATATTTTTCGCCAGCCGGAAAGCAGGAAAGTAGGGGAGGTCTGCAAGAAGACGTCTCTTGTCACAATCCATCCTGAGGCAAGTCAGGAACGCGCAGCCTACCTTGCATTGAAAAATAACATTAAGGCGCTTCCCGTGGTTGACAGAGACCACCATCTCCTCGGTGTCCTCCCAAGCGACACCATCCTCCGCATTCTCTATAAGGAAGCCCATGAGGATGCGCTCCACAGGGTCGGTATCCATCATCGTGGCGTACACCACGAGCGGGCATTGGAGAGCGTCATCGATATTCCTCTGTTCCAATCCATCGAGCATCGCGTGCCGTGGCTGGGTCTTGGACTCCTCGGCGGTCTTTTCGTTGCGCAAATTGTCGGCGCGTTCGGACGGACGCTGGAGCAGAATCTGCTCCTCGCCGGCTACATTCCCCTCATCATCTACATGAGCGGAGCCGTGGGAATGCAGACGGCAACATTCGTGGTGCGGGATCTTGCCATAGGTGAGGGGATTCCCTGGCGGAGGTACTTCGGGAAGCAGTGTTTGGCGACACTCTTCATGGCGCTCCTCTTCGGCGTTGGACTCTTCCTCCTCACGTGGGCGCTCCACCGGCGTCTCGACGTCGCGGCAGTGCTCAGTTTTTCGCTCATTGCAGCCGTATCTTCATCCATCGTCAGCGGCTTTTTCCTCCCGTTCCTCTTTCAGAAACACGGCGTAGATCCCGCGAACGCCACCGGGCCCATGGGGACCATTGTGCAGGATGTCCTTGGAATAGTGATCTACTTCAGCATTGCGTCGCTGCTGCTGTAATACGGAATTGCTGTAACTGGAGAGTTCTGAGCCGTCCGGCTTGCGCGCAGTCCCGATGCGGTTCGAATTCAATCGGGCAAGCGAAGCCGGGCGGCGAAGAGCTCTCTTTCAGAACGACTTTGTATACACCATCGGCTCCGGAAATCCATCTGGATCCCCCGTGAAGCCGCCGAAACCATCGGCGAGGCCGGTGTCGCAGGCTTGCGATTGAGCAACTCCACCGCCAACGAGGGCGCTCTGCAGCGCGTAGACGTCTGCGCCATTCACCATTCCATCGCCATTCACATCACGCCCATGCGATGCGACGTAGAGGGCGGCGGAACCGGCGACATGGGGCGAGGCCATCGAAGTGCCGGAGAGCTTTGCGTAGGAACCTCCTTTGTAGGTCGAGAGGATGCTTACACCGGGAGCGGCGATATCAACGACCGGACCGTAGTTGCTGAATGTCGCACGGGTATCCATCGGCGCCGTACGACGTTGCGGAGCCGAGAGCGCCGCAGCGGCCGTCGGAATCAGCAAGAGCGGAGACCGCGAGGACGTCCGGATGATTGGCGGGACTGAACGATGCCGCATCTTTGTTGCTATTACCCGCAGCCACGGCATACGTGACGCCGGCGGCGACGGACTTCGCGATGGCATCATTGAGTGCGGTGCTCACGAATTCTCCACCAAGACTCATGTTCGCCACATCGATCGTTCCCGCATTCTTCGTTACCCAATCAACGCCGCAGATGATCCACGAGAGGAAGCCGGAGCCGTTGTTGTTGAGAACTTTCACGGCCCACAGTCTCGCGCCTGGAGCGACTCCCACGACTCCGTTCCCATCGTCTTTGGCCGCAGCGGTCCCAGCGACGTGCGTTCCGTGTCCGTTTCCGTCGCTCCAGGCACTCGTCTTCTTGCTGGTGCAGTTGTAGCCGCCGAGGACGTTGAGATCGGGGTGATTTCCCTGAATGCCCGTATCGATGATCGCCAAATCGACGTCGACGCGCTCGTCGAAACCATCGATCTTTGCCGTCGTGGAGAGATCGGCGTCAATGCGGCTCACTCCCGTTGGGAGCGTCTGCGCAAAGGCCTCGACGATCCGATCGGGCTCTACGAGAGCGATATCACTGTCATCTTTGAGAGCCTGGAACTTCCCGAGACCGCCGCCGGCGGAGAAACCGTGGACAACCTTTTCGTAGCGGTGCTCGACGACGAGGCCGTGACGCCGTGCCACCGTGTCGGCATCGGCTCCTTCCTTCAGGAGCACGATGTACCGTCCCGGCACCTCTCTCCCATTATGGGGTCCTGCGAGAACAGGAAGAGGTCCCACGGAGAAAAGGAGCACTCCCAGAAGAACCGGAACTGCAAACGTGCGAATATGAAGTTTTGGCATAGTGAAGCCATTCTACTGTTATTTTCTTTCCTGTCAATGCCTTATTCGGGCTACGATAGCAGCGTGCCGGCCCCTCTTCCGCCCGCGTTCTTCGATCGACCGGTTCTCGAGGTGGCTCCGGAGCTTCTGGGAAAAATCTTGGTGCGGCGGTCGCCCCTCACACCCATTCGGCTACGCTCAGGGCCTTCGGCTGTCCTATCCCACAGGGAGAGGGAAATGACGGGAATCATCACAGAAGTTGAAGCGTACGATGGGCCAGAGGACAGGGCCTGTCATGCATACCGAGGGAAGACGGCGCGCAACGCGCCGATGTTCGGCTCTGCCGGTCGTTGGTACGTCTACCTCGTCTACGGCATGCACTGGATGCTGAATGTGGTCACGGGGCCGGTTGGGTATCCTGCGGCAGTACTCATTCGCGGGATTGTTATCTGGCCAAAAACCCCTCACCCTAACCCTCTCCCTATGGGAGAGGGGATGCGCAAAGAAACTCCCTCTCCCCGCGCCTGCCCGCCGGAGCCTTGGCAAAGGAGAGGGAAAGGGAAAGGGAAAGGGACTGGGGTGATGGGTAGACCGGATTGGCTTAATGGACCCGGTAAAATCACGCGAACATTTTGCATCGACTCATCGTTCAACGCGAAACGTGCAATGAAGGAAACCGGTCTCTGGATCGAAGATCACGGCATCACCGTGCCGCGCGCATCCATCCAATGCACGCCGCGCATCGGCGTGAATTACGCAGGGGCTTGGGCAAAGAAACCGTACCGCTTCGTCATTCCCTCTAATCCTCTCCCTATGGGAGAGGGGAGAACGCCTTATCGAGTGCTTGCCGTAAATCGTCAATAATGTCCTCCGGGTCTTCGAGGCCGATCGAGAGGCGGATGAGATTGTCGGTGATGCCGTGCTTTAAGCGGTCCTCCGGCGACATGGGGGAGTGTGTCGTCGATGCCGGCGGGATGGAGAGCGTGCGGAGGTCCCCAAGGTGCGGCGCCATGAGGATGAGGCGGAAAGCCTCCACCGTGCGCGCGGCATCCTCCGCGCTTCCGCGCACATCAAAGGCGAGAACATCGGCGTCTGTGTGGTGCACCGCTGCGACGCGTGGGTGAGTATGCAGGAATGCGACGATGCGTTGGGCGCTCTCCAGCTTTATTTTCATTCGTTCCTTGAGGTCGCGAACACCGGCGAGCATGTAGTCTGCGACGCGCCCGTCCATCACCATTCCCGTACAGGCGAACCATCCGTTATCTTTGTCGCTCATCTGGCGGACGAGTTCTTTGCGGCCGATGATTGCCCCTCCCAATGCCCCAGAGCGCCCGCCGATGTTCTTGCTGAGGGAGTGGACGACGATGTCTGTGCCGGTGAGGAGCGGCTGCTCGAGGATGGGCGTGCCGATGGTCCGGTCGCAGACGTAGAACGTCCCATGTTCGTGGGCGACGGCGGCGATCCCGGCGTTGTCGAGTTTGATGGGCTTCGGGTTGGCGTCGTCCTCGGCGAAGAGGAAGGCGACGTCCTCGCGTTCGCGCAGAGCGGAGCGCCAGTCGTCAAGCTGAAGGGGGTCGCGCACCATGTTGCAGCGAATACCCAGGCGCGGGAGCTTCTGCTTGAGGAGGTGGTAGCTCCCGCCGTACAGTCGCGGGGAGGTGATGATCGTGCGGCACTGATCGGCGAATTGCAGCGCGAGGAGCAAAATCGCGCTCATTCCCGATGATGTCAGCACGACGTCATAGCGCTCTTTCTCCGGATAATCTTCCCCGAGTTCGAGATCGAGGAGCCGCTGCCGCAGTTCTTCGAGGGGCGGCTGGCCGCAGCGAATGCGGGAGTACGCGTAATCGCGCGCGCCCGGAGCGCCGGAAAAGGTCGCGGCGGCCTCCTCGGCATTGCGGAAAACATAGGCGATCGACGTGTAGACATCGCCGGTAATTCCCGCGACGGACGGTGCGACGGCGCCATATGGATCTTCCCGCGGGTCGTGGAATTGCCGCATCCGCAGCACGTCGATTGTCTGCGGCCGCAGATGGCGCCATTTCTCTGGAACGGCGTCCGACGTCATGCGGGAGGGGGAGCGGAGGGGAGCGGAACGGGAGATAGAGGCGCAGGCGAAGCGGAAGGAACCTGTCCAGGGAGGAGGAGCTCGGCTTCGATGGCGCGTCGTTCCTCTTCGGTGATCTTGCGCAGTCCCAGCAGCGTCATCCTCTCCGTCATGTCCTGGCGTTCCCGGTCCGTGAGCCCGTCGACGATGAGGTCGAAGACGCCGCACACGCCGCCGCGCCGCTCGTAAGGGCGGACATGCGAGGTGTTTCCGCGGAGGGCGGACATGAGGTCATAGAGTTCCTTCTTGCTGGAGGCGACGGAGGTGAGGGTCCAAGTTTCTGGCATAGGGAGGAAGGGGATGATAGGGTACAAACGCATGCTTGCAAAGATAATTGCTGCGCTGCTCCTCTCCATCTGCGCCACCGCCGCCCATGCGGAAGAGATCGCACTGCCTCCCAATGACGGATTCATCACCGATCCCGGCGATAGTATTCCCCTTGCGGAAGAGGAAGAACTCGAGCGAAGCATGGGAGAGGAACGGAAGCGGACGGGAGTGGCGTTCGTAGCGGTCATTCTCCCGACGCTTGCGGGGCGGGATATTTCCCATCTCGCATGGGAATTGCGGACCAAGTGGGGTATTGAGCGCAATGAGAGCGGCATCCTGCTCCTCATTGCACGGGAGGAGGGAAAAGCACTCATGGCGCCGGGCCAGAGCCACGATGGCGTCCTCACCGACGCGGTGCTTGAAGAAATCATCACAGAGAGCGTCCTGCCTCCGCTGCGTCGGGGGGATTATGCGGCGGCCATCGCAGACGGAGCCGATGTGCTGCACAGGCGCCTGCGGGGCGAGAAGGCCGGTGCCGACGAACACAGCGGAGCGGTATCGATCAAAGGGTATTCCATCATCATCGCGTTCCTCATCCTTTTGGCGTTCTCTGCGTGGATGCGGTCCCGGAGATCGCGCGCGGGACAGCCGAAGCGCAGGTACCGGTAAACCTATGCCGACGCTGCTCCTCACGGGCATCCTCGTGTTTTCTCTGGCCGCATGCCGGAGCCAACGGTCATTGGCCCCCGAGGAAGTTCTCCGGAAGAGCATGCAGGCCAGCACAACGCTCTCCACCGTTTCGTATGCCGTTCATGCCGCGCACACGGCGGAAAACGGCGATCGCACGGACGTTCTTTTGGAGGGGGAAT
Source organism: uncultured Candidatus Peribacteria bacterium (assembly GCA_964632925.1). Lineage (GTDB taxonomy): Bacteria > Patescibacteriota > Gracilibacteria > Peribacterales > Peribacteraceae > 01-FULL-54-110. The sequence goes on along the minus strand of CAZWCH010000001.1, from coordinate 24,321 downwards.
TGCGGCGGGAGGCGCGACAACACGACTGGCACATCCGCGCCGAGCGCAACGGCGCGTTCATCGGTTCCGCTTCCGGAACCAGCGTCGATGATCCGTATCTTCTGCCTCTTCCGGCCGCGCTTCTCACGGTGACGCGGGATCGCGGGCAAACGCAATGGAATCATCGAACGGTGTATCTGTACGATGTGACGTTGCGCGATGAGGCGGGGGACCTCCTCGATGCGCTTGCGGATCGTCCGTCTCCGTTCCCCGTGTTGCGCTTTACAGGCACGCTGTGGATTGATGCGGATTCGTTTCTCCTGCGGCGGAGCACGTGGGATGTTGCGTCGCAAACGACGGGCGAGAAGATGCGGATCGACATCGTCATCCGCGACGAAGACACCGCTGCGGCCCTGCGCCTTCCCGTTGCGGCAGACCAACGACCGCCGCACGATCGGAAATCGGTCGAACGTATATTCGACGCTATTCCCGAATCGCTGTCTCTCCTTCTTTGGAGACCGAAGGAAGCGGAAGGGATGCCGTGAGGTGACACGCGTGGTACGATGTCTCCCGCCTCTATGGTGAATCAGGACCCACCGGCGACCGTGCAGGCGGAGAAACGCGGCGGAGGTCCGAAACGCCTTCTCTTAATGGGGGGCGGAGGCTTATATCTTCTCTACATGGCGTGGAGCGTGTTTTTGATGAGCTTTCTCCCGCGCCCTACGGGGACCATGCAGTGGCTTGTGGCCCTGGGAATGTTCGTGGCGCTCCTGTTCGGCATCCTCCTTCTCGCTGTGGGCGCCCTTGCCCTCCTGCGCATCCGGGCTGCGGAGGACATCGATGAAGAAGTGCAGAAAAAAGCGCTGATCAAAATCGGCATCGGCATCGGGCCGGGTCTTCTTATGAGCATCGCCACGCCTCTGATCATCATGCGCGAGCCGGTGCTCCCCATCGTCATCGCCGATCCTCTCCTTGCGGAGGACCTCGTCGCGCCGGTGGCTGTCACGTTCGATCTTACGGAGGCCGCAACGATTCTTGCGCGGTACGGCTTGCACGCTCTTCAGTACGAATGGGACTTCGAGGGCGACAAAAAAGTCAACCAGCAGACCATCCAGTCGTCGGCGACCGCCGTCTACGATCGCGAAGGCGTCTACAACATCGCGGCAAAAATACGGCTGACGAATGGACAAGTGCGGAAGGCGGCGCGGCGTCTGGTAATCCAACGGGCGGCGGTGGCACTGACGCCGCCGACCCCCATCAAGGAGAAGGCGGTGGTCTTCAGCCTCGCGCATCTCGTGGATGATCCGCAGCAGATCGTGAACATCACCTGGGATTTTGAATCTGACGGGAATGTCGATGACACGACAAAAACACCGGAAACCACCTATGCCTACTATCGGAGCGGAAGGTACACCGTGACGGCCGTCATGCGCCTGCAAAATAAAACACAATCGCGCTACCAGCGCTCGTTCGAAGTGAAGGACCAGCCGCCGCTCCCGTTTCCGATCGCCGTTGTCACCGAGCCCCGCCGTCTCATCAGCCCTCCGCCGTTCTCGGTGCTCTTCCGCATAGAGACGGATGAACCCGTCGCGCAGGTGGACTGGTCCTTCGGCGACCGTGCCAAAGAGGAAGGTCCGCGCGTCGCGCACACGTACGAACAAGTGGGAACGTATCCCGTCGTGGCAAAAATCCGTTCCAAAAGCGGGGCCTTGGCGGAACTGGTTACCGTCGTGCGCGTGGGGGAGGAACTGCGGCTTCCCGAGCTGACGTTCGAGGGATCTCATGAAGTCGCGCAAGGGAAAATCGAAGGAGAATCCCCGCTCAAGCTCATGCTCACGCCAAAATCGCCGCTACGCAACATCGAGTACGAATGGGAGGCTCCCGATGCCACGGAAGTTGCGTCCACGAAAACGCGGTTGCAGGCTCTCTATCGGAAGCCAGGGATGTACACCGTTGTCCTTGTCGCCGAGGATGCCGAGCATCGTGCCGTGCGCATTCCCATAAAAGTCATCGTGAACCCCCCGTCCTCCATCGTGGATTTCCGCATGGACAAGGAAGGGGGCACGGCTCCCGTCACCGTGGCGTTCGACGCATCGATCGTCAACATTCCCGGCGAAAGCATCACGGGGTTTGAATGGTCGTTCGGGGACGAAGGGACGACGGGTGGGTTCGTGCAGCGGCCGGCCTATACCACGCATCGTTATGAGAAACCGGGAACGTACGAAATCACCCTTCGCGTCCGGACGGTGAGCGGGAAAAATGAAGCCATGCAGAAGAAAACCATCGTCGTGCGCGAGACGGTTCTCCGTGCATGTGCCATGCCCAGTCGCCTTTCCGGCACCGCCCCTCTGCAGGTCGCGTTTGATGGTCGCTGTTCCACGGGGACCGCAATCTACGAGTGGAATTTCGGAGACGGAACGGAGAGTGCGGGGGAAACGTTCATCCATACCTTTGAAGAGCCAGGGGAGTACAAGGTGACGCTGACAGTGCGTGACGACGGGAAGCGGGAAGACGTCTGGACGATAACTATTTCTGCCAAAAAACCATGAAGTACCGCACCGTCGTTCGGCTCGTTGCCGTGCTCGGCATTGCGGGGATCGTCCTTGCGGCGCTCCTCCCGGCTTTAAGCTGACGCAAAGCCAGGTTGCGCGAGCGCAGGCCGATGCGATTCGGATTCATCGGGCAAGCGAGCGCTACCTGGCGAAGCGAGGGGCTGTACGGTAAGGTTTGGGGCATGCGCCACGGCTTCCTCCTTGTCCATAAGCCGAAAGGGCCCACCAGTCATGATGTGGTCATCATAGTGCGGCGTCGTCTCGGCGAGAGCAGCATTGGCCATCTCGGCACGCTGGATCCCGCCGCATCCGGACTCCTTGTTCTCGCTGTCGGTTCCAAGGCTTTAAAAGTCATCGAGCTTTTTCAGGGTCTTCATAAGGAATACCGTGCCGACATCCGTTTTGGCGCCGTCAGCAGCACGTATGATAGCGAGGGAACGATCGAAGCGACCTCTCTCCGTCCAGGCTGGTCTCCGCCGGATCTTGCCACCATACAACGACTCATGGAGACGCGTTTCCAGGGCGTGATCGAGCAGACGCCCCCCGCATACTCCGCAATCAAGGTCGACGGTGTCCGTGCCTATCGCCGCGCGCGGCAGGGGGTGGCAGTCACGCCGGCGTCGCGGAAAATAGAGATACAGACCTGCGCCGTGGAAGAGTATGCCTATCCTCTTCTGAGATTACACATAGCATGCGGCGCAGGTACGTACATCCGTTCCCTTGCGCACGATCTGGGTCAAATCTTGCGATGCGGCGGGTATCTCCAGGATCTCCATCGGACAAAGGCTGGAGAGTGGTCGATTGATACGGCGATCGTCCCGGAAAGCGTCCAATGGACACAAGTCATTCCACTGAAGGAAGTTCTCAAACCTTTCCCGAGCATGGACCTTACAGAGACGGAGGCAGATCACATCCGCCACGGCAGCGCCATTGCGCGGGAAGTGCAGCCAAACACCGTCGGCTGGTTCGAAGGTCTCCCCATCGTCATCCTCACCCCGACAAAAGACGGCTCCCGCACCGCCCACCCGCGGAAGGTGTTATGAAAAATTATCCGGCCATCCCCTGGTCCATTCCATCATCGCGAGTATTGCAGATTGTGCGGGAACTCTCCGCGCTGGAACTATGCGGGAAGAAAATGTTTTTTGATGTTCTTACATCGGAAAACATGGCGCGACAGGCAAATCCAGACATGACGTTGGAAAAATTCCTCGCTCTCTGTGGAAAGAATATGCAGGTGCGGGTGAGAGTGCAGGAAGAACCGGTGCCGGAAATCATCGTTGCTGCGTGGATCGACGAAGCTCAGGCGACGCACTTCCTCTGGTTGCACATTCCTCTTACAGAGAAAATCCACCGTCGCATAGCAGATATCATGGAAATGCGTTCCTCCGAGCGATACTATACCGACACGGGTCAGTAGCTCAGTTGGTAGAGCAGGAGCCTCTTAAGCTCTTGGTCGTGGG
>CAZWCH010000001.1:16745-20320 GCA_964632925.1 uncultured Candidatus Peribacteria bacterium | reverse complement strand
GGGCTTCACATGCCAATGCTCTCGCCCTTCCATAAACTCTGGTACCATTTCCCAAGTTCCTTGGGTCAGTAGCTCAGTTGGTAGAGCAGTGCCCTTTTAAGGCATTGGTCGTGGGTTCGAGCCCCACCTGACCCACCACATCAAAATACCTCCTTCCGCATCATTGCCTTTTCAATGCTCCACCGTCCGGCGCCGCGGGCGAAGAGGACGGCGAACGCCGCGGTGTAGAGGAGCGCGAGTTCCCCCTTGTTTACGATGGGCAGGAATCCCTGCCCCGCATGGACGGTCACGTAGGCTCCGACGAGGAGAATGGTCCCGAGGAGAGCGACGAGCCGTGTCCAGAGGCCGATTACGAGGGCAAAGCCGCCGGAAAGTTCGCAGAGGCCGATGAAGCCCATGAATCCCTGCACCGTGAACGTGCCCTCGAGCATGCCGAGCTTCTGCAAGCCGTGCTGGAGGAAGAGGAGGCCTACGAGGACGCGGAAGAAGACGTAGAGACCGTCGGCGTTGCGCGCCGCAATGCGGGAGAAGAGGGAGGAAGACATGAACGAAGAGGGAATTCCAACACTGCTATTCCTTCAGCATCCGGTCGATCACCGTCTTGAAGTTCTGCACGGGCTGCGCGCCGGAGACGAGTTCGCCCTTTTTAGTCTTCGGGTTGTAGACGATGTTCCCCGGCGTGCCGTCCACGCCAGCTTGCGAGCCGCCGTTCATCTGATCCTGCACGAATTGCTTGAACTTGCCGCTGTCGATGCAGCTCTTGAACTTCGCCTCGTTCAGGCCGATTTCCTTCGCGTGTGCGGCGAAGTCGAAGCCTTTCTCAAAGATGAGATCGGCGAACTGCCAGAACGCGTCGTTGCCGCCAAGCTCATTGGCACACTCGGAGGCTATAGCCGCTGGCTCCGCATTCTGGTGGAAACCCAATGGGAAATGCCGGTAGACCCATGCCACCTTGCCATCGTAATCCTTCACGAGCTGCTGCATGGTCGGATGGTGGCGCTGGCAGAACGGACATTCGAAGTCGGAGTACTCGATCACGAAGAGATCGGCGTCTTCGCTCCCGCGAATGTGATCCGTGGAGGGATCGACGGGCGGAACGTCGCCGGCCGGAGGGGGGGGCGGGGGAGGGAGAGGAGCGGACGGAACCTGCGCGACGGGGGAGGGGACTCCGGAAGAACCTCCCTGAAAATTCGCGGCGGAGTAGCCGACCATCAGGCCCAAGAGACCGAGAGTGACGGCAAACCAGGGATTGCCCTTTGCGGACCAGGCGGATGACGTTTCGGCGGAAGACATAACAAGTCAGGGGAAAAAATACTGTGCGGCCAGTATGACAGAGAACAATCCGCACGCAATATATTCCGTACGCCTGTTGTTCAGACGCTCTGTCCGGCATCCGTATGCTCCACGAGAATCTGGTGGGGAATGCCTTTCTTGTACGCGGAGACGATGACGTTTTCCTGCTCCTCGCCGTCCGGGCGAATGACGCGCTGGATCCACGCGATTTCTTTCTCGCGCAGCGTGCGTCCGTGCACAAGAAGGCCGTCGGGCGCGGTGGAGGAGAAATACGGACCTTCGAGCGCCACCCGGCGTCCGTCGGGGACGCCGTAGATGTTTACCGTGACATCCTTCCCCTCCGTCGTGGACTGCATGAGAAGATAGGATGGAGAATCATTGGTGAATATGAGATCCTGCGATCCCGGAAAAATCGTTGCATCGAGCCCCACGCCGTACTTCTTGTAATACCCGACGTAGAGGCTGTGGCTCCGCCGCTCCAGTACCGGGAAACCGCCTGCGAGGACTGCGCGGTAGACCGTCGTCGATGTTTGGCACAGGCCCCCGCCGGGAGTAGGCCGGAGCTCGTCGCCGTTCCCGAAAATCCCGAGGGCTTCGTACCACCCGCGGCTTTGCGTCACCGGGCCGCCGAGTGTTGCGTTGAAGGAAAACGTCGCTCCCGGAGGAATGAGGATGTTATTCAAGTGTTCGCGCACGGCCTTCTCGATGTTCTTCTCCCGTCCCCAGGGCGATCCGGCGAAGTTGGATCGGCCGGAGGCGAGGAGGACCAGGCGGCCTTGCACGGGTTCCTGCGCGAAGTACAGCCGCCCCTCCTCCTCGCGCAGGGGGATGGAGAGCGTGGAGGGCATTCCAGTTGCAAGGGCGTCGGCGAGGAGGAGTACGACGCCGTCGACGTCGTACGTCAGGCCGCTCGCAGGCGTGATGCCGTCGGTGGTTGCGCGCAGCACCTTGCCGTCTTCCGCGAAGCCGAGAATCGATCCGTGCACCGGACGGGCCACGCCAGGAATGCCGAAGATCGCGAGATCCTCCCGGACGCGCTGCGTGTCGACGAAAAAACGAGCCGTGTTGCCGGTGAGATCAAGGGCAAGCCAGAGCGGGTGTTCCTGCAGCGACACAGTCCAGGGTTCCGGGATGCCGATCGCGGACTGTCCGTCGACGGAGAACGTCGCCGTCAGCAATGTCGAGAAAAACTTCTGACGTTCCCGGAGCGCCGCGCGGAGACTCGCAAGCGGCGGCGCTTCCCCAAAGCGACGATGGAGCCGCTCCTGCATGCGTTCGGCTCTCCGGTCCAGAGGGCCGGCGGACGGCGCCGCCGTGTGGGCGCCGAACATCTCCAGCGTGAGGGCGGAAAGTGATGGAACCCGCTCTCCGAGCCAATCGATGGAGAGTAATCCGACGAAAAGTACGGCGGCGAGACCTCGGAGAATGTGTGTGTGATTCCGTTGCATGTGTTTGTTTTTGATAGATGTATAGGTGCATGATTATTATATACTAAATAACACTAAAAAGCAAATATCGCTCACGGAAAAGCACCCTCTCCCTTAGTAAGGGAGAGGGCTGGGTGAGGGTTAGACTATCAACCTCCGATGAAGTGCGAATGGGAAAAACGTGGAGAGGAAACTTACGGAGGCGAAGAGGAAATCGAGAGGCGCGCCGGTTTTCGGCAGCGTGCCGAGCACCGTGGAGCGGAGAGAGTGCACGCGTTCCGTCAGGGGGAGCATGGGAATGGGATCCTGTCCCTCGAGGCTGAAAACAGCGCGAAAATCCGTGCCATGTGGGAGGTTGCCCGGAAGCCGCAGGGCCAAGCGCCCCGTCCAGCTTTCTCCAGGGGCGAGATCGGGAACCTGCCAGAGAACGCGTCCCGGACGGACTTCCACTCCGCCGGTGGAGAGCCGCAACACTTGCGACGTTTCCGGCGTCAGGCGCGCCGCCACCGAGAGGCCGTTCAGAGTCCTGGGATACGGATTATGCACGAATGCGCTGAGGCGGAGCACGCCGCCGGGGACCGCTTCCGTGGCGTCGGTCCGCACCTGGAATACCGACTGTGGCGCGGCATTGTCCTGCAGGCGCGGCGGTGTGGCGCCGTTCATTGCTACGAGGACGCCGCCAAGAGCGACGGGATTGCTCTGTGTATGGGGAATGACGGGGGACACGCCGGGGGCGCGAAGGACAGCTACCGTTTCATCATGGGTGCGGACGGGGCCAACGTGCGCGCGTGCACGCAGGGCATATCCTTCGGGAACGGTCCGGTCGATGCGGAGGGTGACCGCGAAGACCCGCGT
>CAZWCH010000001.1:6877-16735 GCA_964632925.1 uncultured Candidatus Peribacteria bacterium | reverse complement strand
CATGGAGGGCCAGGTGACGGTTCCGCGTTCGACCGTCGCTCCGGCGGAAGCGCCGACCAGAGTGGTGAACGACGGGAGCTGGAAAACGACGTCCGCCGTTTCCGGGCTGTAATGCCCGCGGCGCACCTCGATGCGGTAACGGATCGTGTCCGCCGGCTTCGTCTCGCGGAGGCCGTCGCTGATCGAGAGAGAGAAACGACCTGTTTCCCCGGGCACGGACGCGCCGCGGACGCGCGTGAGGTCGGCGGAGGATACCGGCGCGCTCGTGGCAGTTGCGAAGAGTTCCGTTCCGGCCGGGAGGAATGGGCGCACGCTCCCGAAAACCGTCAGGCGATGCGATCGTCCCTGGAACACGGTCACGCCGTTCCAGGAGACTGCCCCGTCGCGAAACATGCCGTTCTCGCTCGCTCCGAGGAAGTCCACGCCGGACGGGAGAACGAACTGTACGGGAACTTCAATGAACGGCGCGCGATTCTGCGCAAGGGTGATGACGTAGTTGACGGGGCTCCCGGGGGCGACTTCCGTTTGCCCGTCGGTCAGAGTAATGGCGACGACGGGAACATCCCCCGTCTCATTTTCATCCTCCGCGCCGGTGCAGCCGGGATCCTGGGGGTAGTCGACATGGAGGTCGCTGTCGTTATCGAGGAGATCGGTGCAATCCGTATGGCTGGCGCTCCCGAGGGGGACAGAGAGCAAAGCGCCGCCGATGCCGCTCAGGAAGAGCAGCAGGAGAGACGCACTGACCAGGCGCCATTCTCCGATAAAAGGACGGGGAACCATAGATTCCGGGGGAAGAGAAAAAAAAGGATATATGTTTACAGCAATAAATATAATTTGTCAAATGCGTTTTACCGGTGGTGGAGCATACCGGATTCGAACCGGTGACCTCCGCAATGCGAGTGCGGCGCTCTACCAGCTGAGCTAATGCCCCACAGAAACGCAGACGATGACAGAATGATCGAGGACCGAGCGCAATTCTCTGATGGCGCCTCGCGCAAGCGCTCGGACGGCCAGCTGAGCTCATGCCACGATGCCGGACATTCTACTCATATATGCGTCACAAGCCATGCTTCAAATGTCACCATGGCCCGCTCGCTCAGTGCCAAGCCCCGCTTTGCGGGGCGTGATCAAAGTACTGGCGCTCGGTTCGACGGTTTTCTATACTCACGCACGACCGTGGCCCGGTAGCTCATCGGTAGAGCGCTGCCCTGAAGAGGCAGGCGTAGCCAGTTCGACTCTGGCCTGGGCCACCATCATTGACATCAAAATTGATTTGGCGATTACGGAAAGAATGTTTGAGATGAAGGCGATCGTAAGCGATCGTAAGCGAGGTTGTGGATTATTGAAGAAACCGGATCGATTTTCTGATTTTCGCATATATTGCGTCGGATTTTTCAAGAGGCATCGCTTCAGGTACGCCCATTGCATTCGTGTCGATGTACTCGCGTATGACGATGAATGTCTTCTTTCCGAGTGATACGACGCAGTACTCTGTATTCTCGCCTTCAACACCGAGGATCAGACAGTTTCCTGGCTTCCCTCCGAAGGAACGCCGCTTAAAACCTCCGATCTCGCTGTACTCCTGACTGAAGGTAACAACGGAGGGCACGGAATAAAGCTCGATGGTCCAATCTGCGAATGTCGGTTTGCAATGCTCCCACAAGCCCGAGAGCGTGCAACGCTCCCGTTGCAAAACATGCGAGAAGCCATATCCCTTTAGAAGCATGTCTTTTGAGAACACGCCTGTAACCTTCCGTTCATTGGAAGAAAAGACGTAAGGAGGATCTGGATTTTCAGAGATGTCTATGCCGAAGGACTGCTCCAAATCGTATGGTCCGAGGCCATAACCAAGGTAATCACCGTCGCCTGTCGGCATAGGTTCATCGAAGTAGTTTTTCCCGGTGGCGAGGCGATAGAGCATCTCTGCCATCTCCCCACGAGTGAGAGATTGCGTGAATGCTTGCACCGTTGGCGCAACTGCGCGCTGCCTGAGCAAACCCAAAGTATAGGGCCGATACCAGATACTGGGTTGATCACTAAAACCCTGACCTCCGAGGTTTGCATCGTGAGGATCCACCGGGACATTGAATGTTTTTGCCAAAATCTTTGCACCGTTCGCGAAGTTTACATTGATCGCAGGTTTGAATGTGCCATCTGGAAATCCGCTGATAATTCCTTTGTCTTTTGCAGCGCAGACATACGAAGCGAACCAGGCGGTCTTTGGTACATCGGGAAACGGCGCAGCGCTGCATGCAGGCGGATTCTTGACGCCGCTGGCAAGTAATACGAGTTTCGTAAACTCCGCACGGTTGATGGTGTGCTCAGGAAAAAATGTTCCGGTAGCGGCATCTCCGCTTGCAATGCCTTCCTCGTAGAGCCAGTGGATTGCCGGGTAATAGAGGTTGCATCCCACAACTCCATGACGCTCGTTCCATCCAACGGCGTTACATCCTGTCGTCGCGTAGACCGTCGGTATAACTCCGATGGAAAGGGCAGTCAGGAGCGATAACAAAAATGCCGAATGAATGTTCATAGCGGAGTAGAGTACGGTACCACATCCGTTATGAAAATCGTCGTTCACGCAAAGCCGAGGGCGCGGGAGGAGTCCGTTGAGAAGATCGATGACAGGCGGTACGTCGTCGCCGTCCGGGAACCGCCGGTACGCGGAAAGGCGAACGAGGCAATCGCCCGCGCCCTCGCGCGGCACTTCCGCGTCGCGCCGACGTTCGTGCGCCTCCTCGCGGGCTTTTCCGCAAAGGAAAAAGTATTCGATGTTGCTTGCGAAGAGCATCGGCCATGAGGAAAACTGTGTTGTGTTCTCTTTACATTTCCTCTACACTGACCGGAAAATGAATCTGCGTCCATTCATCCACAGGGTGCCGGATTTCCCCATTCCGGGGATCACCTTCTGGGACATCATGGACCTTCTCCGGCACCCAGAGGCGTTCGGCTGGACCGTTGAACAATTTGCAAAACAATTCAAGGATCATGCGATCGACACGATCGCCGCTCCCGAATCGCGAGGATTCCTCTTCGGTTGCCCCGTCGCGAAAGAGCTCGGCATCGGCTTCGTGCCGATCCGCAAGCCGGGAAAACTTCCCCGCCAGACCATTCAGGAACGCTGCACGCTCGAGTACGGCGTCACCACGATGGAAATGCACGAAGATGCACTGAGAAAAGGGGAACGCGTCCTCCTCATTGATGACGTGCTCGCCACCGGAGGAACGGCGCTGGCCTGCGCGTCCCTCATCGAGCGGCAGGGGGGAGTCGTCGCGGGCATGGGATTCCTCCTCGACCTGCAATACATCCCGCGGAAAGCGGCACTCGCGCCGTATGCAACATTCTCCTTGCTCCACTTCACGGAGCAGGATGTTCAGGGAAAGCGCGAAATCGTTATCGCGCAGCGCTCATGCTGCCCGGCGAACCGAGATGTTTTAATGTTGTAGAAGAGCATCCGCCAGCCCCCGTTCCCAGATGCCGCGAAGTCCGGCGAGTTCTCCCCGGAACAGTGTCGCGCCGTCCCGCGTCACCCGCATTGTCGCCGCAGGCACCGTTTGTCCTATGGGAAATACCGTCACTCCTTTTGCCGCCGCGAGGGCGCGGAAGGCGTCCGCATGATCCGGAGGAACCTCGCACACAAATCCCGGCGTTTGGCTGAAGAGGAGAACGTCGCTCGACAATGACGAATGAAGGGCGTCGAGCGCTGCGTCCACGCCGATGTTCCCTCCAAGTTTTCGCTGCGGGAGAGTCATTTCAAAGAGAGCCAGGAGGAGGCCGCCGTCGCTGATGTCGTGACACGCATGCACGCAACGCGCAGCGATGGCTTCGGTGACGAAGTGTATTGCGCGGCTGGCCGCTGCGAAGTCCGGCCGCGGGAGGCGGGCTCCCAGCGCAGAATCGCGCGGGAGAGAACCAATTCCCTCCAGAACGCGGTAGTAGGCGGAGCCGCCGCATTCGTCGCGCCGGTCCCCGACGAGGAAGAGCATGCTGCCCGCGTGCTTGAGTTGCATGGAAACCGCCTCCCGTGCATCGGGAAGCACGCCGATGCAGCAGACGATGGCGGAAGGGGCAATGGCGCTCCCGTCGGGATGGCAGTTGTACAAGCTGACGTTTCCAGAAATGACGGGTACCGGTTCCGCGTCCATGCGGACGCCGCGCGCCGCGTCGCCTATGCCGCGCACTCCTTCCGCGAGATCCCACAGATGTTCCGGAACTTCGGGATTTCCGTAATTGAGGCAATCGGTGAGCGCGCGCGGAACGGCGCCGACGGCGGCGACATTGCACATGGCCTCCACTGCGGCGTTCGCTCCCTGCCAGTACGGGGAGATGCGGCCGTACCGCGGATTGCCGTCCACGGCGAGGGCGACTCCGCAAAAATCGTCCAGATCCTGGAGCGGAGCGATGACGCCGGCGTCCGCCTCTCCGGCCTCGAGAAATGTATTCCCGATGACGGATTTGTCGTAATGGAGGATGACGGGCTGCGTGCTCGCGGCATTGGGGGAAGAGAGCATGGCGCGGAACGCCTCGCCGATGGTGGCATGCACCACGGGGATTTCCCCCCGGGGGAGCGTGAGGATCACGCGCTCCCCGCTGCATTGCACGCGCGGTTCTTCGCTTACGGGTTCCCGCGGAACCGTCGGCCGCTCTTCGCGGAGGCCTCTGACGATGTCGGCCGCGCGCGCCGCGCAGACGACCTGCCCGCCATGCGTCAGGCGGTACAGGCCGCCCGGGGTCACGCGGCCGATCACGCTGGCGCGCGCACCTTCGGCGACATGCGGCAAGTCCCACGTCTCATTGTAGTGCCGGAGAATGTGCCGGGTGATTTGGGACCGGCACATCCAGCAGAAGCGTTCCTGCGTCTCGGCGCACGCGATGATTTCCGGGGGAAGGTCCGCGATGGACGTGTGGACGAGATCGAGGTTGATCTCCGCGCCGAAGCCGCGTTCCGCCACCTGTTCCACCGTCGCGCAGACGACGCCGCCCGCTCCAAGGTCCTTGAAGCTCACATGATGGATGTTCCCGGTCGCCGCGAGCCAGTCGAAGAGGTCATAGCTCGATGCGAGGAGGTGCCGCTCAAGAAAAGGATTCGGTTCCTGCACCGCACCAGCCTGCTGTTCCGGCATCCCGGCGCCCAGTGACGCGCTGGCGAAGGACGCCCCCCCGAAGCCGCTGCGATCCGTCGGCTTTCCCACGAGAATGATGTCGTACGCGCATTCCCGCGCCTCCTCCGGAACGCTGCTGTGGATGATTGCATCCTCCCGCACGATCCCCACCGCGATGGCATTGACGAGGCATCCGTCGTTGTACGATGCATCGAACACCGTGTCTCCGCCGAGATTCGGCACACCGAGGGGATTCGCGTACCCGGCGATGCCCCGAGCGACCTCCCGCGCGATCGCCCGCGTTTCGGAATTCTTGAGGTCTCCCAAACGCAGAGCATCGAGGCACCCCACGACACGCGCTCCCATGCAGGCCACATCGCGCACCGTTCCTCCGATGCCCGTCGCAGCTCCTTCGTACGGAACGATTTGAGACGGATGATTGTGCGATTCATGGGAAATGCAGAGACCCCAACGCTTTCCCTGCGGTTCATCGGTGATGGCAACGATGCCGGCGTCTTCTTTCGGTCCTAATATCACATGGCGCCCGTCCGTCGGCAGCGTCGCGAGGAAGCGCCGCGAGGATTTGTAACTGCAGTGCTCGCTTCCCTGGATGCCCCAGATCACCGCCTCCACCACGGTCGGCGGGCGCCCGAGCATGCGCTCGACGGAACGCGCTTCGTCCGTCCGCAGCCCGATGCGGTGCCTGGCAAGGACATCCTCGACCTCGCGGTCGTCCATTGCGGAGAAGGGGAGTGTGGGAACCTCCATAGGGAAAGGGAGTGTAGCCGAAAATTCCCTCTCCCTTTGGGAGAGGGTAGGGTGAGGGGGTGAAGAACATCTTCAAAGGCACGGTCATTCTTGCCGTAACCCAACTCGGTGCCTCCGTAGCAGGGCTCTTCCGCGACCGCCTTCTCGCGAGCACGTTCCCCGACCTCGCCGTCGTCGACGCCTACATCGCCGCCTTCCGTCCGAGCGACCTCCTCTTCCAGGTCCTCGTGATGTCCGCGATCGGCATGATCCTCGTCCCGCTCCTCACCAGGGAACACCATCGGGGGGATACGGAGGGTATTGCCAATCTTCTCGGAGCCTCCATGGGGCTCGGATGTCTCGTCTTCGGAGCAGTGGCGGTCATTCTCATAGTCACTCTTCCGATTCTCGCGCCGTGGCTCGTGGATTTTCGCGGAGAACAGTTGCAGCTCTACATTAATTTTGCGCGCATCGTGCTCATCTCGGATCTCTTCATGGTCATCGGGAATACCGCAGGACAGGAACTTGTGAGAAGCGAGCGCTATTGGGTGTATGGCATCACGCCCATCATCTACTCTCTCGGCACCATTGCAGGAACATTGTTCCTGACGACATGGATCGGACCGTACGGTCCGATCGCCGGCACGGCGGCGGGATCCCTGCTCTATGCCGCCTGGCGACTTCTCGCGGTCTCGTGGTCGGGGATTCCGCTCCGCCTTCGTCTGTGGCATGCGGCCATCGCAGATATGGGATGGATGGCGCTTCCCCGCATGGTGGCTCTGGGAACATTGCAAATCCGCCTCCTCATTCTCGACACGCTCGCGTCGTCCCTCCCGACCGGAGCCATCACGATCAATGCCTATGCGCGCAATGTCCAATCCGTCGTCGTCGGCGTCATCGGCATCGCCCTTGCGCAAGCCATTTTTTCCCCGATGAGTCAGGCGGCCGTTCAGGGGAACGAACGGAAATTCCATGACTATCTTCGACGAGGCTCATTCTTCATGCTCCTCCTCACCGTTCCAGGCGCGCTCCTCCTCTCTCTCATGCCGGACGTCATCGCAGACATCGTCAACCTCACACATGTCGTGCGTGCGTTCGCCCCCGTTCTCGTGCTCTACGCAATGAGCACTCCCGTCGAAAGCCTCAGCCACCTCCTCATCCGCGCATTCTTCGCGCTGCAAAATACGCGTCTCCCAGCAGTGGCCCACGTCGCCAATGCCATGGTGGCCGTCGCGCTTTCCTGGTCGCTCCTCCCCACGTACGGTCTCCTCGCAATTCCCATCGGCTTCATCGCCGGCCACGCCGTGCAACTCCTCATTCTCTGGTGGAATCTGCCTGCATCACACCATTCTCCTGCCTCAGTTGGTGTCACGGGAAAGCTAAAACCTAACACCTGAAAGCTGAAAGCTATTTTTTCTTCGCCTGCGTAAAGTCCAGCTCGACCGGCGTCTCCCGATCGAAAATCACCAGCAGCACGCTCAGTTTCCCCTTGTTCACATCGACGCTGTCCACGGCCCCCTCGTAATTTTTGAAGGGGCCGTCGGTGATCACTACAAGATCGCCGATCTGGAAATCGCTCTTGAATTTCGCCTCCTGCTCGCCCACTCTGCGCTCGATGACGCCGTATTCCTCCGGCGTCACCGGAACGGGAATATTCCCCGAGCCGACGAAGCCGGTGACGTTCGGCGTGTTCCGGACGAGGTACCACGATTCGTCGGTGACCATCATATCCACGAGGACGTACCCTGGAAAAATCTTCCGTTCCTCTTCCACCGGCTGTCCCTTCTGAAACACGAGCTGTTTCTCCTTCGGTACTTCCGCATGGAAAACATACTCCTGCATCCCCATGGCCTCCGCCCGCTGCATGATCGCCTGCGCGACGCTGTCCTCATACCCCGCGTACGTGTGGACGACGTACCAATTTCGCCCGGCTCTCGGATCTTGCTTCACCATACTGTGGTACTAGTAGAAGGCATTTTTCAGAGGTTCCTAAAGGGTAAAGGAGAGGAGGAAGCGAATCCCCTGCGCGAAAGCGAAGTCCAGGAGACCGAAGACCGCCGCAGAAACGCCGGTGAACCCCAGAACGATCGCCGAGAGTCGTACCGCCTGTCGGCGCGTCGGCCACCGCACTTGGCGGAGTTCCTCCAGAGCATCGCGAATGTAGTTTTGGAGAGCTTCCATAGGGCGTCGTTCTTGAAAAAACCCCTCCCGGGGCACGCGTCATTATTACAGAGCGTCCTTTTGTCTGTAAATAGAAAATGCATAACTGCTCAAAAACCCTCCCCCTTCTCTTTACAGTCCGTATTCCAATGGCCCGAAGGCGTGGATTTTGGTGATGGGGAGGGCGACAAACCACACGCGACCTTTAATGGCATCCGTAGAAACATACGGTGTATGGGTTCCGTCTTTCGCAAAGAAACTCCGGGAATCGAGGCTCCCCTGTCGGTTGTCTCCCAAGAGAAAATAGTGTCCTTCCGGGACGGTAAAAACTTCCTCCGAAAAATCCCCGCTGCCCGGAGGATGCCGATACGTCTGGCCGGCATTGCGTTCATCGAGATAATTCATCTCATCCAGGCGGTGTTCGGTCTCCTCACCGGCCTTGCGCAGATGGACGTACCCCCCGCGCAGAATGACGTGGTCTCCCGGCAGGCCGATAACCCGCTTCACATAGTACTTCCGCGCGTCTCCCGGCGGATGGAACACGACGATCTCCCCGCGATCGGGTTTCCGCATGTAGTACGCAAGTTTATTGATGATGATGTACTCGTTGTCCTCCAGCGTGCTCGCCATGGAGCTCCCTTCCACCTGAAAGGGCGATACGAGGAAGGTGCGGATGCCCGCGACGATCGCCACGATGATGACGATGTTGAGCACAACATCGAGGAAGTGGAACCACAACTGTCGTTGGCGATGCAGAGGGATGTCAGGCATGCAACCAGTGTACACTATCATCCGTGTGTGAGCGTCTGCTCTTCCGACGGCATCTCGAGGAGGACGAAGAGCTCCGGAAAATCGTCCACAAGCATTGGAGCGTCATTCTCATCGCCGTCATCTGGCCGAGCGTGTCCGTTCTCCTTGCGATCGCAACGGCCGTCCTGCTCCCGTACCGCACCGCCATCCTCCTGGCGGGAGGTTGGGCATCCTTCTCCATCGTGTGGTGGCTGCGGAACTTTTTGAGCGAGTATCTCGATGCGTGGCTTGTCACTGACTCCGCCGTCATCGCCATCGAATGGTTCGGATGGTTCCACAGGAAGTCCACGCGCATCCTCTACAGCGATATCGAGGAAGTGAGCTACGAAGTGCAGGGCATTCTTGCGACCCTCTTCCGCTACGGAACCGTGAGCATCGAGCGGGTGTCGACGGGGGCGGTGACAAGCCTTGATTACGTCCCGCATCCGCGGGAAACGGAAGGCGTGATCCTCCGCAGCATGGAGGAGTATCTCCACACGAAAAACCTGAAAGATGCCAAGAACGTGCAGGAGATCCTGAGCACCATTGTCGCGGAGCAACTCCAACTGAACGATCTGGAGGACATGGAAGAAGAAGAAAAAGAAGAAACTCGCACCATCTCTCTTTGATATGTGGCCTCTCCTCTTCCTCGTTTCCATTGCGACTCTGGCTCTTCTTCTCGTAGCAGTGGGACTCTGGAAGCGCCGCCGGTCCCGTGCGCAGATCGCCGTTCGCGCATGGACACACTGGGAAAGACTCCCGGCCATCGCCGACCCCTCCCGCCGGATTCTCGAAGCGGAGAGCATCCTCGATCGTGCGCTTCGGGACATCGGCTATCAGGGAACATTCGGTGAAAAATTGAAGAAGATGCAAAAAACTCTCCCGAATATCGACGCCGTCTGGAATGCCCACAGGCTCCGAAATCGCATCGCCCACGAACCGGGATTGCACATCAGTGGTTCGGAGGCCGCAGCAGCACTCGCTGTGTTTGAAAAAGCCATCGGAACTTTGTTCCCGAGATAAATGCGGCGTGTCATGGTGAGCCCGTCGAACTATGGCA
>CAZWCH010000001.1:0-6867 GCA_964632925.1 uncultured Candidatus Peribacteria bacterium | reverse complement strand
TAATCATCGGCCTCGGGAACCCCGGAAAAGCCTATGAAAAGACCAGACACAACAACGGCTTCCGCGCGATCGACGCCCTCGCAAAGCGCTTCGGCACCGGGCCGTGGAAGGACCGATCGAAATTTCATGCGCGCGTCGCCGAGGGGCGCCTATGCGCGAGTCCCATTCTGCTCGCGCAGCCGCAGACGTACATGAACGTCTCCGGAGAGGCCGTGCGGAACATGATCGCTTTCTACAAGCTTCCCCCTGCGAATATCCTCGTTTTCTGCGACGACGTTGATCTTCCCTGCGGAGCCGTCCGGTTGCGAAAGCAAGGAAGTGCCGGAACGCACAACGGGCTCAAATCCATCGTCGAGCACATCGGCGAAGATTTCCCCCGCATCCGCATCGGCATCGGCCCAAAGCCGGAAGGGGAAGACCTCGCCGCCTGGGTACTCAGTATTCCTTCAAAAGAGGAGCAGGAAAAAATAGAGAACGCGCTGCAAAAACTCCCGGAAATGATCACCACTTTCGTTCTCGAACTTTCCCCTCTCCCCGCCTCTCGGCCATGAGTTCGAGGCCGAATGGCGGGAGAGGGTTAGGGTGAGGGGCTGTAGGAGGTGGCTAATGAGAGGAGAACAACCGCCAACCCAAAACACCGCCAAGTCCGAAACCGCCACCGGCAAGAAGCATCCAGAAAGTTGCTGTCATCGCCGCCGCATCAACTCCCGTCTTCGGAAAGCGGCGGAGCACGTGAATCGAGCCGTCGTCACCGATGCGCCCGTCGGTTCCGTCCACGGACAGTTCGCCGCCGAAGCGATCGCCGGAAAAACTCCGGGGGACGCGAACGCTGTAGGAAATGCGGCGCGCGACGCCGGGGTCGATGCGCGGAATATGCCAGCGAAGTTCATGTCCGTCGAACACGCCGCCTCCGGCATCGAGGACAATCGTCCCGGACGGCAGCCGGTTCCGGAGAACAAGATTGAGAAGAGGACATCGTTCCGATGTGTTCCGAACCATGATGACGTAACGCACAATCGAGCCGGGGAGAGCTTCGCGCTGGTCGGAAGTACGTTCGATAGTTGCACGCCCGTTCCCTGTACACGATTCAGCTCCGCCGCCTCCGCCGGACCCGCCCCCCTTTCTCTGCCCTCCTCCCGTGCCACCTCTGCCCGAACGTCCTCCCAAACCTGAGCCCCCGCCCCCCGAACCGTCCAAAGATCCACTGCTCCACTTGCTCCCCTCGCAGCGGATGTCGATCATGATGTCTTCCACCCACCCCGCTCCCACGTTGTTGTAACAACGGGGAATGGGGAGAGCGAGCCAGGGCATTGTCCCTTGCGGTACGAGGGAAGCGTGAAACTGTGGCGGACTCTGTGGAGGAGGCGTTGGAGAAGGAGGCGGGGGCGGCGAGAGAGGCGGAGGAAACTGCGGCGGCGGTTGAGGAGCCGGCGGAGCCGGCGGAAGCGGATGGAATTCGTCGTTATCCTGACGGCTACTGCAGCCGGGATCCAACGGGAAATCTATCAGACCGTCGCCATCGTTATCGCGACCGTCCTGGCACACCGCTTCGGGGTAACGCTCGTCGCGATCGGTCGGACTCGAGCATCCAAAATCCCCGTTGCCCCAGCTGTAGGCGCTATAGTCCAGAGCTCCATCCCGGTCGTTATCGATGCCGTCGTTGCACTCCACGGGCGGGGGGCAAGGGACAAGAGTCCGCACGGATGCGGTGTTGTTGCCAAAAACATGGTCAGTGCCGCCGAATGAAAGGGAGACGGAAACATCCGTCGTGAGCGGATAGCAAGAGGACGCTGATGCGGGCGGTCGAATGGTGAATGCGAGCGTGAGATTCGTCACGGTGCCAGCGGGGAGGAGGCCGAGATCGCATGAAAGAGATCCATATGGCGCATTGCACCGACTATCGGAGAAGGCGGGTTCCCAGAGGAAATCGTAGGGAACGCTGCCCTGCAGGCGCACCTGCGGTGCCTCATCGGGACCGTTATTCGCTACCATCATGGTGTACTGGACCGTCTGTCCACGCGGAGCCTCTCCCGGCCCCTGCAGCGTGATAACGAGATCGGACGCGGCCAATGCCACCGTCGGAACGAAGAAGAAGATGGCGCCAGCAACGATGGCGGAACAGCGTGGAGACAAAGGTTGACAACTATATCAAAAAGTTATCAAAAGTAAATAGGAATTTTGTGGCTGATGGACACGCGTACGTCTCAATTCGCGCCGATCAGATTCTCCTGATTATAGAGGTAAAAGCGAACTTTTCTGCTTGTCGCTTCGTCCATATCCGGGAATCGCTCGGCCACCACCTCATTCATGAGAGCGATGTGTTCGGAATAATAATGAAGCATCGGATGTTTTATCGCAGCCAGCCTTGATCGATAGGCAAAGATCACACTGCGGGCCTCTACAAGAGTGATTCCTTCCGGCAGACCCCACGATGCGAGTTTGCGGCGGACCGAATACAACAGGCGGCCGATAGCGGAGCGGGGCCGAAGCGCATCGATGCGATCTTGTATTTCGGGAGACAGGCGAGGCTGGACGCGCTGGATCATTTCCTGCCAGTGCTGGATTTGGAAGAGCCGTCGAATCTGCTCATCGGAGAAGAGATCGAGATTCTGCTCAATGCGCTCTTCTATCTCCGGCCAAGAAGCGTTCATGACGGAATCTGCCGTTGCCGTCGCGACGCGAAGGAGGCTCTCGATGCCCTCCGTCGTCAGTTCGGGAGACATTTGGCTCCCCTTCGCTTCATGCCGTCGGATGAAAGGTGGGCGCTGTTTCAACGCGTACATTATACCATTTTTGGCATTTTATGTCATGACCCACTTTCCAGTGAGATCCGGTGGCTGGGGAGGAGGGATTCGAACCCCCGAATGGCGGCTCCAAAGGCCGCTGCCTTACCACTTGGCTACTCCCCAACGATGGAAAGGATGAAAATGAATGAAGAGATGCAAAAGAGAGGGTACCAGAACCTGGAACCTGACACCTAAAACCGTTACTCTCGCCCGGTGCTTCCCCTCCGCGACCACGAGCCGAGCGAGCGCATTCCGATCATTACCATCGGTCTCATCATCGTGAATGCATCGGTGTTCTTTCTCGAGATAACCTCTCAAAACCTCGATGCCTTCATCGCTACATGGGCACTGGTGCCGTCGCACCCTTCCTTCGATTTTCTCTTCCTCCGTGGCTTCGTGACATCGCAGTTTCTCCACGGAGGTTTCGCACACATCCTCTTCAACATGTGGTACCTCTGGATCTTCGGCGACAATGTCGAAGGGCGCTTCGGGCACCTCCGCTTCCTTACCTTCTACCTCGCGGCAGGTGTCGTCGCTGCGCTCGCGGAGCTTCCGTTCCTCCTCGGAAGTGATATCCCCATGCTCGGGGCATCCGGCGCAATCGCCGGCGTACTCGGTGCCTACCTTGCCCTCTTCCCTCACCATCGTGTCGATGCGCTCATGCCGACATTCATCGGCTTCTGGCACCGCGCAACCCTCCCCGCAAGCATCGTCCTCTTCTTCTGGTTTATCACGCAGCTCTTCAGTGGCACCGCCGCCATCGTACAGCAGGCCTCCGGCGGCGTCGCTTGGTGGGCGCATATCGGAGGGTTCGTTTTTGGATGGCTGGTCGGAAACGTCCTCAAAAACAGTCGCAACCCCCACTAAAAAAGCCATTGTGGATGAGAAATATCCCGACTAGAATCCACGAGAACTATGCAGCCGTTCGCCATTGTCGACATCGCCGGCTTCCAAGAAAAAGCGGAAAAGGGGATGAAGTTCCGCGTCCCGCGCCTTGCAGGAGAAGCAGGGGCGCCAGTGACCTTCGAGAAAGTCTTCCTCTTCGTAAAAGGAGATGACGATGTGCAGATTGGTAAACCTACTCTTGCAGGAACAGTGGTAGAGGCCAAAATTCTTGGCCATGGCAAGGCAGATAAAATCCGCGTCTTCAAAATGCGCCGCCGCAAGCGTTTCCGCCGCCTCAAGGGGCACCGGCAGCAGTACACGGAGATCGAAGTGACGGGGATCACGGCGCCGTAAAGGAAACCCCCTCACACTGACCCTCTCCCGCGGGGAGAGGGAATTCTTTGTAGTCGTCGGAAGAGATCGAGCGTCACTGCCATGTTTTGCAGACACGCGAGCGTTTCACCCAGTCGTTCGCCGCTGCGGAGAAGGTGCGACAGGTACGCCCGGCTGTATGTCCGGCTGGAAAGGGCAGAGGACTCTCGATCAATCGGCGCGTGATCTGCGAGGCATTCCTTCTTCGCGATCCGTATGTTTGAGCCATCGGAGAGATACACCGTCCCATGCCGCCCCTCGCGCATCGGGAGCACGCAGTCGAACATGTCGATGCCTTTGGCGACACAGAGGGGAATCTGCGAGCGTCTCCCGACCCCCATGAGGTAGCGGGGCTTGTCCTCGGGAAGGAGAGGGCAAGCGACGTCGAGAACGCTGAGCATCTCCTCTTCCGATTCCCCGACTGCAAGTCCGCCGATTGCATAGCCATCGAATCCGATCGCGATGAGTTCCTGCGCACATTTTTCCCGCAAATCGCGCTCAAGACCGCCTTGGACGATGGCGAAAAGAAGAGGAAAGGATTCCGACGCAACCGATGGAACCGAGGATTCCGAGGATATAGCCATCGTCGGTTGCTTCGGTTTCTTCGGTTGCCTCGGTTTCTTCTTAAGGAGCAACTTCAGTTGCTCCTTGCATTCCATCGCCCACCGCAGCGTCCGGTCCACCGCCACCGTAATCTCACTGCGCTTCGCCGTCGACGGCGGGCACACGTCGAGGCACATGATCATATCCGCGCCCAATGCATGCTGGATCCCAATAGCTTCACACGGTCCGAGAAAATGCGAAGATCCGTCGATGTGCGACTGGAACGTCACCCCGTCATCCGTCACGCGGCGGATTTCCTGCAGAGAAAAAACCTGGAACCCTCCGGAATCCGTGAGGATCGGCTTTGGCCAATGCATGAACCGATGCAAGCCGCCGGCAGCACGAACCACCTCTTCCCCCGGTCGCAGGTGGAGGTGGTAGGTATTACAGAGGAGCGCCTGCGCCCCAAGAGCCAGGAGTTCCTCCTGCCGGATCCCCCGCATCGCCCCGCCGGTCGCAACAGGAAGGAAGAACGGTGTATCAATGACTCCGTGCAGTGTTTCAAGTTTGCCCAGCCGATCGGCGAATGTTGTCTTACGCAGAGAAAAAGGCATACAGCACATCGCAAAAGCACGCCGCCCAACCCTACTCCCTATAACCTATCACCTACAACCTCGCCTATTTTCCTCCAACAATCTTATCGATGAGGCCGTACGTGAGCGCCTCTTTCGCGCTCATGAACTTGTCGCGCTCGGTATCAATGGCGACTTGTTTCATATCTTTCCCCGTGTGCTTCGCGATAAGATCGTTGAGGAGATTCTTCATCTTGATGATGTGATCGGCGTGGATGGCAATATCCGTCGCCTGCCCCTCCGTCCCTCCGAGCGGCTGGTGGATCATAATTTCGCTGTGATGCAGAGCGAAGCGCTTCCCCTTCGCGCCGCCCATCAGTACGAGCGCCGCGCCGCTCGCCGCCATGCCGAGGCACACGGTCGAAACGTCCGTCTTCACATGCTGCATCGTGTCGTAAATGGCGAGCGTCGAACTCACCTGTCCGCCGGGGGAATTGATGTAGAGCGTAATATCTTTCTTTGGATCCTGCTTTTCCAGGAAGAGAAGCTGGGCGATGATGGCATTGGCCACCTCATCGTTGATCGGCGTGCCGAGGAAAACGATGCGCTCCTCGAGGAGCCGCGAGTAGATGTCGTAGACGCGCTCCCCGAACTGCGTCTTCTCGATGACGGTGGGGATGAGGAAGTTTTTGAGTGGTTGCATCACCCGCATTCTATCAAATTTCCTTCCGCGTTGCAGTGTGCAGAAGGAGAGTTTTATGGTGTCATGTCAGCATGACAAAAGACATTGTCACCTCTGTGAGTAGCATGGTTTCCAGCGCCCCGCGACCTCTCCTTGTTGTTCTCGGCCCCACTGCGAGCGGAAAGACGGCATTTTCATTGGAGGTGGCGAAGTTGGTGAATTCCCTCTCCCCGCGGGGAGAGGGAACAAAAGCCGAAATCATCAATGCCGACTCCCGCCAGCTCTATAAATTCATGGACATCGGCACGGCGAAGATTACCGAAGAGGAAATGTACATCGATGCTCCGACCCCCTCTCCTCAATCCTCTCCCCACGGGAGAGGAAGAGTACGCATTCCCCATCATCTCTTCTCCGTGCTGGATCCGAAGGAGAAAGTGACTGTCGGATGGTATAAAAGAGAGGCGGAACGCGTCATTGATGGAGTTCTCGCGCGCGGGGACATCCCCATCCTCGTCGGCGGCTCGATGCTCTACATCTCTGCTGTGACGGACGGCTACGTCTTTACGGGAAAAGGAGGAAAGCGCTGCGCCCCTGTTCCGTATGACCTCCTCATCCTCGGCCTCCGCTGGCCGCGGGAGGAATTGGTGAAGAGGATTGAGGAGAGGACAAAGAAGTTGCTGGGAATCCCTCTCCCTTTGAAGGGAGAGGGTAGGGTGAGGGTTGCGTCGAACTGGATTACCGAAGTCTCCTGGCTCCTCGCGCAGGGCTACGCCGTTTCGGATCCCAGCATGGAGAGCTGCGGCTACCGCGAAATCGCCGCCTGGATCCTCGATGGGAAAAAGGAAGAGGAGATTCCGCGGCTCATCGAACGCATCAATGCCGCCACTCGCCAGTATGCAAAACGCCAGGTTACTTGGTGGAAGCATGACCGTCGTATCCGTTGGATTGATATGTCCCGTGGATTTTCTTCTCCCTTTGAAGGGAGAAGGTTAGGATGAGGGTTGCTACTCCTTGTGAACCTCTCCAC